>NZ_JBOBDQ010000071.1:0-24995 GCF_050586565.1 Pseudomonas sp. WC1 | reverse complement strand
GGTTCATTTTCCTTCCTTTCGTTGTCCCCCCCCCCCCACGACCAGGGCTGGGAGTTCGACGAGCACGACCAGGACCCGCTGCACAAGGACGTCACCCTGCTGTCGAGCCTGTACGAGCGTTCGCGTCCGGGCTTTGCCGGCAACCAGTCGGTGCCGGTGCTCTGGGACCGCCAGCAGAACCGCATCGTGCACAACGATTCGGCCGAGCTGGCGCTGCAGATGGCCACCCGCCTGCTACCCCTGGCCAAGACCCCGATCGACCTGGTGCCCGACCGCTCCAGCTGCGACATCGTCGAGCTCAACCAGTGGCTGCACACCAACATCAACCGCATGGTCTACCACATGGGCTTCGCCCCGGACCAGGCGAGCTACGACGAGGCCTACAAGCAGTTCTTCGCGGCCATGGACACCCTCGAGCACCGGCTGCGCAAGCAGCCGTACCTGGTGGGCGGCAAGCTGAGCCTGTCGGACCTGTTCCTGCTGCCCACGCTGATCCGCTACGAGGCGGTGTACTACGTGCACTTCAAGGCCAACCACAAGACCCTGGCCGAGTACCCGGCGCTGTACCAGTACCTGGTGCGCCTGACGCAGATCCCGGCGATCTACCGCACCATCGACATGGCGCATATCAAGCTGCATTACTACTACTCGCACAACCACATCAACCCGACACGGATCGTGCCGCAGGGGCCGGCGTTGAGCTGGTTGAACTGAGCAGTTGGCGTTTGCGGAGCAGGACCGCTTTGCGGTCCTTTCGCGGCAAAAGGCCGCTCCTACAGGAGGCCGCATCCCCCTGTAGGAGCGGCCTTGTGTCTCGAAAGGGCTGCATCGCAGCCCCGGCAGGTTTAAACCGAATGCAGACTTCGAACAGCTTGAACTAACCGTGCTCAAGCAGGTGCAACATGGCACACCGGCACATCCGGCAATGTACCCTCGACCGACAGACACACTACATCCTCAGTACTGTCGTCAAACTAACGGCAAAGCTCACCCACGCATTTCATGGAAGGTGACCACCGGGCCATACTCCTGATCGGAGTTGATAGCCTCTACGTGAAATCTTCTATCAGGGAATTGCGCCTTCAACACCATTCGCCAGGACATGGCCAGCACATTGGACAGTTGCTCAAAAACCACCTCGTCCACCGAAGATCCACACCCTGAAAACACATCGTACAGATGGGTGTGATTCAGCATCCCCTCAACACCGGCTTTATCGCCTGAAAAATGATCAAGCCACACACGAAATGCGGGCTCGTCAAATTTCATTTCCAGTATCACCGAATCCTCGAACACGACGAAATCCGGGAACAGCCATTTGCAAAAAATCAAACTGTCCTCTGGGCTGACGACATCTTCAACATAGGAAAACAGGTCGACAGACGCTGGCTCCTGCCAGCCGGCTCGCCAAGCCGAAAACCTTTTAAGCCCTGTCAATTTCTCGAAGGATTTGATTATTTTCATGTTCGTGCGCCAATGTGGAAAAGTGCGATGAAGAATGGAATAGGCCCACGTCTACGCCTTTTCCTCGATACTGCCAGCAGTATATAACTATCTATATTCCACATGATCCGAATAGGCATCTAGGGGTGTCGTGGCGGCTAAATACTCCGAAAAAGCATCAATTAGCCGTACAAGCTCGCTATCAAACCTATCCGGCAAGAGACCCAGTATGTCCTCCAATTCGCAACATTCCATAACAAGATCGCAGACAACAGCAGAAATCCCTTTCCTTCTAAAAACACTTGACGCTCCGGGCGAGAACAACAAGCGTTCTGCTTCATCCAGCTCGATGACACCAGCCCTGACTGACGAAAGCAACCCAATCGAAGCCATCGCTAGAAATCGTCCAGCTTCATCACCGTCAAAAATTTTTACCTCCAGCGCTACATCGGCCACCTAATACGCCTCCCATCCCCAATCAAGATTTTTTGGAAGTATGAGACTTATCGACCAATACTCTCCGTTTATTTTCTTGCCGATCAGCCCGACTCACACCCTTCATTTCCTCCACCGAAAATCCCAAACGACCACCTAACGCTTCAAAGCGTCTATAAGATTCCTCTCCCTCGGCGAGGTATTCAACCATGAACGGCTGAGGTGGAGCCTCTTTGTTCCGAACGCCAGCCTGTAAAAAAACCATGTAGTCACTCAAAGTGGAAACAGCTTGCTCAATGGTCATTAATACCTGGGATCCCTCACTGTACTCACACTCTAGATACAGATGACCTGCCGCATATGCCATGTGGTGTGCATTGCCGAAACCCAAGTACTCAGATTGACCACGGAGCTGACAGTCCTCCAGTCGAGTGATCAGCGCTTTTGCGCTAACACTACTACTGACGTCGTCACTCAACCACCCCACAATCTCACGCACACCGAAAGGAGGTCGCTCCTTCTGAACCTTGGCATCAGGCTCATTGGCCGAGAGGTCATTAAAAAAAGGGACTAAAAAAAGGGACAGATTTATTTTCCCTGCTCTAATCTCGCCCTACCTACATGAAGGCTAGATCCGTTCGCCGCCAGGAATCGAAATTAGAGTAGGAAAAATAAATCTGTCCCCTTTTTCTGCTTTTCCGTTTATGCCTGCATTCTCATCACCCCACTTAACCTTACTTGAAGCAAGATCATCAACCGCCCCGCCAGCTGCTTTTGCACCCTTAGCTTATAAAGCCAGAGGACCTACAAAAATCTAAATTTCCAATAATCTTTAAACTCCAAAACCCAGTACTTCTCTCTGTCCGGAATCAAGTATCCGAAATCAGCACACTTAGCAAACCAGCCAGGATAGGCCGAATCTTCATGAGCCCTTCCATTGTCCATATGCAGGTATATCTCTCTATCAAAATTCACATAAAACATCGGGAGCCTAGATGCAACAGCATTAGCAGCCTTGAAATAATTAACATTCAGCTCCGCCCCAGAAAGATAGTACTGCTCAATTTTTTCATACAAATCCCCCTCCAGATCAAGCCCCATCATAAAGATACTCTTAAGATTCTCCTGTGAAAGAATCTCCCTCCCATCGCCGCCAATGTATTGCAGGAAGTTATCTGATGTAAGTTTAAGAAGACCACCCCTGAACTCATTGCAAGCCAAAAAATATTGCTCCTTTGTTATATACCCCTTATCAAGATAGGCCCGATAATCCTTCTCCGCATCCAGACAGAAATTATACTTATAATCCACAACCCAAAAGCATCGCCCCAAATGAACAAAAATACAGATGCTTTTTTCACCATCCCACAGCTCGCCAAATAGTGCCTGACTTAGTTTCATCGTCCAAACTCCTTCAGAAATTCGCTTTGTGAGTAGACCCGCGCGTTGCTTGAGTGTTTTTCAAGCAGCGACTCCCATACCTTGGGTAGTTCCAGCGCAGTACCTGGCTGGTTCGGATCTACGATTTTGCATTAAAGGGGACTGCATTAAAGTGCATTAAAGGGGACTGCATTAAAGCATTAAATGCATTAAAGGGGACAGATTTATTTTCGCTACTCTAATTTTGGCCTGCCCTGCTTCCTTCGCTCAATACGTTTTCCAGTGATCTGCGCGATCTCGTCCACGAACCGGCTACTACCCGTCAATTGTCCTCGCTGAATAGCGTCTCGAATCAGGCTAAGCTCTCCGTCCGATATCGCCTGCCTCACAAACTCGGCGTAGCGCTTGCGCCGGAGCTCTTCAGTTTCCCCCAATGCTTCAAACAAGGGATTATCATCAAGCCAATTCTGCCGTTTCGCAGCCCCCATCCTGATCGAATAACTCGACCAAGGATAATCACCAGCCTCAACTGTCATCCGCGCCCGGACTGGATTCAATTCGATGTAGCGGCAACAAGCCAACAGGTAGGTGTCAGACTGCACAATGCTGGACTTAAAACGACTTTCCCACAATGTACCGGAACGACCCTCTAGTCGATTACGATAGCGCGTCGCTCGCGCCGCCAGCGTCTTCATCAGCTGGCTAAGGCCTGCGCAAGCGTCATCAGGAACCAACAATAGATGCACATGGTTGGTCATCAAGCAGTACGCATAGACTTTCACTCCAAAGGCATCCTTCAACTCTCGGAGATCGGCTAAGTAGCGTTGAAAGTCCGTGTCTTGCGCAAACACAACCTGTCGATTGTGACCCCGATGGACAATATGATGCGGGCAGTGTGGTAGCAGTACTCGTCCACCTCTAGGCATGACGGCATCCTCCTTGGATCACCTTGACGACTGATGAATCAGGAGAATGACATGACTGCTCGATTCCTTCGACCCCACAAGGGCCGAAATTAGAGTAGGAAAAATAGATCTGCCCCCTTTTCCCCTGTTTTCCCCTTTTCCCTGCCGTCTCTTTTCCGTCCACTTGTCCACTTCTGGATGACAAAGTCACGATATCAATACTTATCTGGGAGTGCTACGATAGAGCCCCATTAACGCCAACTCAGAATCCCAATGAAAGCCATATATTTCACGATAACGATCTTGCTAACTATTTGCGGCTGCCAGAGTCAAAATTCAAACCACTTTGAGACACCTGAAAAATCAAACAAAGATCTCAAGGCATTCGACAGTGAGTACCAGAATCGCCTAAACCTTTTAATATCCTCAAAACAAAGTCAAGAGACAAATACCTTAAAGCTGATGAACGCCACTCTCCAAGAATGCATACCCAAGCATAAACACTCCAACTTGGATGGTTCTAAATGCGCATCTGACTCCCTGATGACTGTATACGACTACATGGATAAGACTTTTCAGCTTAGAGATGTCGAGCCTGACTACTATGAAAACTTCAAAACTGCGACTACGGACTGGGTATTGCTTATGACCAAACTAAAAACCGACCCAACCTATATAGGCATCGCACTCCTAACTGTCAAGTCCAAACTCTCCCTGTCTCTTGCATTATCAACCACCCCCCAATCAAATTAGCAGAGTAAAAAAGATCAAAAATGGAGGGCCAAAAGGGACCAAAAAGGGGAAAAATTTATTTCCCCTACTCTAATCTCGGCCCACCTTCATGACAGCTAGCTCCCTTCGCTGCCAAGAGCCTGAATTAGAGCAGGGAAAATATATCTTCCCCCTTTTTTCTACATGACAAATAGATCCCTTCGCTGCCAAAGACCGAATTTAGAGCAGGAAAAATTAATTCGTCCCTGCTTCGTGTTCTTTTCATCATAATTTTCATGCTCAAGATCAGTAGTAAAATCAGCTGACCATTGGGTTCTTAAATGGCATAATCTGACGGTTCGTTGACAACAACCTCACCAGCTTGATTTAGCGAGAACAGTCCACATGCAGCCAGTCATACAACATCCTTGGGATATAACCCCAAGCGAAGCCATAGATCTACAGATACGACTATCTAAACTTGTGGTCAAGCAAGATCAGCTTGGGCCGATCTCTAGTATCGCAGGCATCGATGTCGCCTACCACAAAGAGAACGATACACTGATCGCCTCCATTGTTGTGGTTGACGCAGAAAGCTTGGAAATCATCGAAGAGCATGCATGGTCGGGTACGACTTCGTTTCCCTATGTGCCTGGTCTTTTTTCGTTTAGAGAGCTGCCTTCTATCGTAAAGCTCTTATCAACTATAACCCACCGACCTGACCTGATCATCTGCGACGGGCAAGGTATAGCTCACCCTCGTCGGTTTGGCTTGGCATCGCACTTGGGGGTACTTTATGACATACCCACTATTGGATGCGGTAAAAGTCGCTTCATCGGTGAATATGCACCTCCCCTTGATGAAAGGGGATGCCAATCAGGTCTGTTCGACGGCGACGAACTAATCGGAGCCGCGCTCAGGACTCAAAAACATGTAAAACCTGTGTTCGTTTCAATCGGCCACCGAATTTCTCTTAAAACCGCATGCCACTGGGTATTGAGTGCTACACGCCACTATCGACTACCCGAAACGACTCGACTTGCAGACCGATATGGAAGGCAGTTCTACGAACAGAACAAACCGCCCATCAAGTCCCCAAACCTACCATTCGATTATTGAAGTAAACATCACATTCCGTGTGAAGCGCCTTGAACTCCGCACACCACTTGCGCCAAAAATCACGCTTCCCCTCATCTTCGGCGACTTTCAGCTCTTTCAGTTGGTCAAGGGTTCTCAAGCGGGCCAAAGTCTCAGGCGAATCGGAGATACGATCCACACACAACTCCTTTACATAGCTTAAATTTTCACTATTTAACAAGTACTTAATAGCTGACTCATCAACACCATCCCCACTTAGCGATAACCGAGAACCGCATATAAGCTCCGAAAGCTCCTTCTTTTCTCTCAACACAGGGAATCTTATGGAGTTACTAACCGTCGACACCTTCCCGAAATAATCCCCCATTAACGTTAAACGCTGCAATCTACTCATTGAAAAGCCCAAAGACATCATGAAGGCATCACGCTTATACAGCATTACATTTATTAAATCGCCGTTCTCATACCACTCATATTGTTGTATGACATCCTCACCCACCTCAAGGGAACGAAGCTGTCCCCCTGAATAATACGTAACCTCCGCAATAACCCAGCCATACTCAAACAGCTGTTCACTGACACAAACCTCACCGGCAAACTCATAAGCAAATCCATTATAGACTTCACCCCCCAGAAAAAATTGTTCACCTGTGTAATCACGTTCAGATTCAATTCCGACGCACTCTCCCTCCAAAATAAATTCGCTGCGATAATCACCTATGTAACAGCCATAGTCGTACAAGCCACCCCACATGAGATCTCCGTCCATAAACTCCAATGCCGCCCCAGAGTATGGGGCACCTCGAAAGCCCCATGTACCCGCCTCTTCTGTCAACGCCGCTTTCTTTATAATCATAAGTATTCCCTCCCAGTGATTAGATCCACATCCTCTTACTTAGAAAAAGGAAAAAGGGGACATAGAAAAAAGGGGATAGATTTATTTTCCCCACTCTAATCTCGGCCTACCTACGTGACAGCTAGATCACTTCGCTGCCAGGATCTGGAATTAGAGTAGGGAAAATAAATCTGTCCCCTTTTCCTTTTGTCACCTTTTTCCCTCTCGGAATTAGAGTAGGAAAAATAAATCTGTCCCCTTTCCTCCGGTCCCCTTTCCTCCGTCCCCTTTCCTCCCCGTAAAAATATATCTACCCCGTTCCCCGTCCTTTTCCCGCTCGCCCCTTTTTCTTTGCCCCTTTCCCCTGTTTTATTCGACAGAAAATGATGAGAAATAAAATGAAAATAACTCACCCTCAAGATCGCTAAACTTATAGCGCATCCTATCAAGACCAGAGTCCAATTTTTCTACATTCATATGCATAAGCTGAGTCAACCCTCCACCAAAATCGCGAATCGCAAACTGACTGACATCGAAGAACCTCACACGAACGACAGCACCCCATACATCTTCAGATTCCGAAATTGATAGAAACAGATCATAGGCCACCCCCTCATCATTCAACTGAACATTAATAGAGTGCAAGCAATTATTAGCAATCAGCATCTCATTCAACTCAGCAACACTAATCATTGTTTATCCTCGTCTTTTCCCTTTAGGGCTATATCCAGGACCATATTCATAGGTATGCTCGTGCGGATCTGAATGATACTCATCCGGCTTTTCTTTATTCCCATATCCGTGATTCGTGTAATCCGTCCGCTTAACTTGCCGACCATACTGATCATACTCAATCACAGACTTTTCTAACTTTCCAGTCTTGGAAAAAGGGGACAGATTTATTTCCCCCACTCTAATCTCGGCCTACCTACATGACAGCTAGATCCCTTCGCTGCCAGGAGCTGGGACTAGAGTAGGAAAAATAAATCTGTCCCCTTTTCCTCACTTTTCCTCAGTCCCCTTTTCCTCGCCTTTTCCTCCTCTTTTTGCCCGATCATAACGGAGTTATATAATCTTCTGGTATATCTGGCCATTTGGCGTCAATCAACAGCCGCTCTGCGTCCTCAGCAATATCGTCAAAAAAGCTACACAAGCTCATAGCATGTAACCGAACATGAATCAACGCAGACTGTACCGCCAACTCATCCACACCACTTTCCTCAAGTCTTCTAATAGAGTCACTCAATAGAGATCCGTATTTTTCGAGTTGCTGAAAAAGGTCTTCGCCATGATCTATCCGCAATCCATCCGCTTCAGGACATTCAATTTTATTTTTAGCAATCTCAGCAAATAACCCTCTGAGGCGATCAATGCTCGAAAACTCATTCATTTTGGCAACCTTCTTTTCTGTTCCAGCGCCACTTTAGTCTTGGACTCGTTTACAGTCCCATCCAGATTTAACACTACTTTAGCCTTATGGCGACTATCAAAAACCTCGATATGGTTCATATGACTACCATCCAAATAAAACTTATCACCACTGCGGATATTATCCCCAATACTGGCAGTTGCCACATAAACACTTTGACCATCGTAAATTTGCTTGGTTTTCCTAGAGCCATCATAGACCGTCGCGCCAAACCCAGGCAACTTGAAAAACTCCCCCATATTGCCAACGCTGCCTGCATTGGGTACATATTTAACATCACACGGCCCAGTATTATGGACCCAAGTTTTAAGTTGACCTACATAGAAGGTGTGCCCAACATCAACCGTCAGGTTAAACGTCTCGCCCACCAACTTATGCAGCTTCACCGAAGCAACGCGGCTCGACGTGTTGTTTCCCGCCCCGTCAGCCAAGGACTGTAGCAAGTCTCCGGCTTTCAACTCACCCATCGGCACAAAATCATGCCTGGCCGGTACGTAGAATGGGTGGCTAGGGGTAACGAATAAGCTCTCAGTCTGAACCTGACCATCGTCGCGGGTGCTTTCCAGAGTCAACCGATAGATCGGCTGATCGTTACGGACATGCGTCGCGGTGATTGCTGCAGCGAAAGGCTCGCCGCCTTGCTCAGGTTTGGTCCAGACGATATCCCCGACCTTGAGCATTTCAATCGCTCGATCACCTTCGGGGGTTGCAACCAAGGTCCCTGCTGCGAAGCAGCAAGGACCACGCTCCGCTCCACCAACTGCGCCCTTGCGGTTTGTGACTGCCTTGACGACAGTTCGCAGCCACATACCAAAGATGCCGACATCCTCAGCATCGACCTCAACTCCTGCTTGGCCTGCGGCCTCCAGGGCTGCATCGGTCATCGCCTTGGTCATGGCGGTTCCGACCAATGTCTGCATCGCCTGATAGTTGCTGAGTATCGTCGCGCCCAGGTTGTACTTATCCCTCCAGCCGACATCCTTCATGCTCTCGGCCAGCAGCTTATGGGTCTTTTGATAATCGTCAGAGAACAGCTTGTACTCATCGTGACAAGCCGCCATGTCGCGGGCACACAGCGACTGTAGCCGTTCCTGGTTCTCGGCATTCAATTCGCCATAGCGCTTACGCACCTCGGCACACGAATTGTTCGCCTCACACGTCTTGAGCTCGGCAAGAAACGCCTCGACCTCCTTGTGACGCAGGAAGTTGTTCTCGGTAGCCTGCTGCGCCACCCAACCCGCAACCTGCTGATCTTTTGCGTCGGCACCCAGGCCTGCGGCGACCGTCATACCGACCAGTTGCGAAGTCATGCCCAGGACCCGGTCATGGGCCTCGCCAGGGAAGATCTTGTCCCCGACCAGCTGCACCAAGGCCTCATTCGCGCCTGCCGCCAGTGCCGCCGTGCGGAAGTCACCACCCGCTGCTTCCGCAATCAAACCACCGACAATGGCATGTACCGCCACGCGCTTGGGCAGCCCGCTGCCCATGAGCCGATCACCCACTTCATTGAAAATCGCTCCGCTCAATGCATCAGCAGCGATTTCCAGGCCAGCCTGGACAGCGTTGTCCTTTAGGCTGCCACCATAAACCACAGTGCTCAGCGCTGCCTTGAGTGCGATTCGCGAAACAATGCTGCCACCGCCAGGCGTGAGCGCCGACATGACGTAACCTTTCATCGCATCGCTGGAGGTCACATCCTTGACGACAGCACCGAGGTTCCCACGATTGTTGATCGTGCTGGTTGCCGCATTGGTTGCGGCGGCACTGACCACCGAGTTAGCAGCAAAACCAATGGTCGAATTGCCCGCAACCCCGACCAGCGACGCCCCAGCGCCCCAGGTCAGATACGTCACGATGATTGCGATCACGAGCGAGGCGCCCGTACCCAATCCGGACTGGTCGTACTTGAAGCTGTCGTGGACCTCCTTGACCCGACGCCAGTCCACATCCCCTCTCAGCTCAGCCTCCTTGAGCCATGCCAGCTTGGGATCGGCCTTGACCATGGCATCGATACTCTGGCTGACCGTGGCCTGATCGATATGCTTGATGTCGATCTTCAATCCATCAACAGCCTTGATCGTCAGGACGCCTTGAGCAACCAGCTGGTTCTGGCGCAAGGTTTCATCAGTCGTGCCCTTACCCTTCGCGCTATTCCAAGCAAGGTCGCCTTTGGACTTCTCATGACTTTCCTGATGCATGTCCTTGACGGCTTCAAAGGTCACTGCACCACCACTGATGATGGCCAGATCCCCCCCCGCTTCGATTTTGGCGCCTTGGTAGAGCTGATCACCGCCACTCACGAGAGAAGTGCCTCCACCACTGGTGATCTCGCTCCCCACCGCCTTGACGTCGGTCACTTCATCACGCTGGGTCTTCTTGCTCCCCCAACCACCCTTCTTGTTCATGTCATACAGCGAGTACTGGCTGTCGTTGGCAGCCAGCAGCTCGAGCTTGTCGCCGGCCACCAGGTAGGCTTCGTCGCCGGCGCTGGCCTTGCTCGCCACCATGCGCAGGTCGCGCCCGGCGTCGATGGTCAGGTCGCCGCCGGCCTTCACTTCGGCCGACTGCTGCTCGACGTCGTCCTCCTGGCGCTCGTACTTGGTCTTGCCTTTCTTGCTCTTGGCGTAGCTGTGCTCCTCGTTCGCCGCGGCGGCCAGGGTCACGTCGCGCCCGGCCTGCAGGGCCAGATCGCGGCGGGCCTCGATTTCGCTGGCGACGATGCTCAGGTCCTGGCCGGCCGTGGCGGTGAGGTTGCCGCCGGCCTTCACCTCGCTGCCGTACTGGGTGATGCTGGTGTCGTGGCCGCTGACGCGGCGGCGCTGGTACTCGTGGCTGTCGACACCTTCCTGGCTGGCGATGATCAGGTCACGCCCGGCATCGAGGTCGATGTTGCCGCCGGCCTGCACGGCGCCGCCGACAATGCCGATGTCCTGCCCCGCCGTGATGGTCAGGTTGTTCGCCGCCTCGATGCGCGCGGCAGTGTCGACCAGGTCCTTGGTCACGTGCTCACCGCCCGCGCGGCCTTCCAGGCGGGTGACGCTGCGCTCGTTGATCACGTCGCCGGTCAACGCGGTAAGGCTCACTTCACGCCCGGCAATGATCCCGCCCTGGGCATTGCGGATCGACTCGGTGGCCAGCATGTCCAGGCGCCCGCCCGCCTCCATCAACCCGGCGTTGCCGATGTTGGTGGCGCTGACAGCGAGGTTGTTGGTGGCGCGCAAGGTGCCGACGTTGACCAGTTCGCCGCCGCTGATCAGGTTGACGTCGCGGCCCTGGATCAACGCGCCGTTGGGGGCCACGCGGCCGTTGGCGTGGGCCAGGTACAGCACCGGGGCGAGCACCGTCTCGCCGTTGACCTCGATGTTTTCCATCCACACGATGTCGTGGGTCAGGGCCGCCACCTGCTCGGCGCTGAGGGACACACCCACACTCAGCGACAGCTTGTCCTTGCTGGCGATGGCGTTGTCCATCAGGTAGCGGAACAGCGTCTCGTCGCTGGTCATGCCGTCGATGTAGCGCTGCCCGGTACGGGCCACCACCGCCTCGCGGATCAGGCGCTGCTCGTAGAGGCCGTCGCCCAGGCGCTTGATGGCCTGGTCGGGCTTGATATTGAGCTGGCCGAGCATGTAGTCGGAGCTGAGGAACTGCTTGAGGTCGGTCAGGACCGGGTTGGTCTCTACCAGGTACTTGTGCGAGACGCTCGGCACGCTGCGTTCAGGCACGCCCTGGACCAGCTTGACGCCAGCGGCCAAACCGCCCAGCGCCACGCCGGAGCCGGCCACGGCGCCTTGGGCAGACGCCGCGCTGTCGGCACCGAGCGCCGACGCCGCGCGGCTGTCGGCGCTGGTCGCAGTGGCCAGCGGTGCGATGAAGGTGCCGCTGCCGGCTTGGGTGCGGTCAGCGGTCGCGCCCAGGGCGTCACCGCTGATGGCGGCCTGGCCGGCCTGGCTGCTGATGCGGAACAGGCCGTTGTTGCCCTGGGGCAGGCTGAAGCTGGGCAGGGTCACCGGGTTGACCTGGCGCTGGGCCAGGTCGGGCGGCAGCTGCGGGTTCAGCGCGCGCACCTGGGTCTGGGCCAGGCGCGGGTCGGCGGAGGCATCGCCACGGGCATTGATGGCGCCAGCACCGGCCTGGTTGGCGCGCACCACGCTGTTGTCGATGCGCTGGGTGGCGTTGATGGTTACCGAACCTGCCGACTGCACCACGGCAGGCGCCACCACGGCGCCGGCAATCGGCGTCTTGTTGTCGATGACGTTGTAGATGCTGTACTGCGGGTAACCCGCCGCGGCCATCACCTGGTCGAGGGTCAGCGAGCCAGGGTTCTGGTTGAACTGGTTCTTGGCCTGGATGAACGCGTTGTACTGGGCGCGGTTGCGGGTGTACATGCTCGCGCTCAGGTTGCGTTGCTCGCCGCCACCGGCACCCTTGTTCTCGAACACGGCCGTGTTGATGCCAATGTCACCGCCCGCCGACACACTGCTGTAGTGGTTGCGGAACGCGGTGCCTGCGAAGTTCAGCTTTTGCCCGGCGGTGATGAAGGCCGTGGAGCTGTCCTCATCGATAACGTCCTGCCAGCTTTCGGTGGCCGAGAAGTAAAGCTCGCAGCCTTTGCCCTTGCAGCCGTCATCGGAATAGACATTGACGTTGCCGGCCACCAGTTTCTGTTTGGAGGTGAGTTTCTCCTTGCGGTTGAGCAAGGTGTCCACGGCCAGGGTCATGTTGCCGGCACTTTCCAGGCTGCCGGAGATGTTCTCCAGCAGCACGGCGCGGGCGCGGGCGCTGGCGTTACCGGCCAGGTCCAGCCCGCCAAGGCTGTAGAGGTCGCCGTAGTAGTTGGTGAAGGTGCCCACGCGCAGGGTCATGTCGCTGCCGCTGAACAGCAGGCCGCGCTGGTTGCTCACTGTGTTGGCGGTGAGCTTCACCGCCGTGGCGCCGCCGAGGGTGCCACGGTTTTCCAGGGTGGCGGCGTTCACCGTGAGGCCGCCCAGGGCGGTCAGGCGGCCATCGTTGCTCAGCAGGTTGCGGGCAGTCACCACCGTGGTGCCGCCACCGGCCAGGCTGGCGGCGCTGGGCAGGCGGATATCGCTGGCCGACAGCCCCAGATCACCAAGGCTGCTCAGGCGGCCATTGCCGTCATAACTGCCACGCAGGTCCAGTTGCAGGCTGCCGTCACTGGCCAACAGGCCATGGTTGGTCCAGTCGCCGCCACGGCCCTTGAAGCTGTCGACGGCCAGCAGCTTGCCGCTGGTGGTCTGCTCAAAGCGCTCGATGTCCAGCTCCAGGCGCCGGGCCTGCAGCACGCTGCTGTTGGTCCAGTTGGCCGCAGCGATGCTCAGCAGGCCATCGGTATGCAGCACGCCACCTGCACGGGTGACTTTGTCCGAAGCCAGGCCGAAGGTGCCCTGGCCGGTATGCAGCAGTTGCCCGCCCGTGTTGCTCAGCCCACCCACCTGCAGGTCGAGGTCCTGGTTGGCAGTGGCCAGCACGCCGTTGTCGTTGAGCAGGTCGCCTGCAACGATGAAGCGGCTGGTGCCGGCCTTGCCAAGGGCGCGCAGGTTACCGTTGCGGTTGTCCAGCAGGCTGGCGCGCAGTTGCAGGTCGCTTTCGCTCTCTAGCTGGCCAAGGCCGTTGTACAGCGCACCGCTCAGGCCGAAGTCGATACGCCCGGCGCCGACTTTGCCGCCCTGGTTGAGCAGTTGCTGGCCCTGCAGGTGCAGCAGCCCGGCGGCGTACAGGCCGCCGCCCTGGTTGTCGAACTCGGCGGTGACGAGCTGATTGTCGCCACCCAGGGCCGAGAGGTAGCCGCCCTGGTTGTTCACCCGGGTGTCGGCCTTGATGTCCACCGACTGCGCCTGGGTGGTGCCGCCGCCGTTGTCGAACAGGCCGCTGAAGACGCCCTTGAACAAGCCTTTGGCCGCGCTGAGCATGCCGCTGCCGCCGTTGTCGAGGCTCGCGGCGTGCAGCTCGAGGCCGCCGGCCTGACTCTCCAGGCGCCCGCCGTGGTTGTTCAGGGCCTTGTCCAGGCGCACCTCGATGGCGCCCTGGCTCTTCAGCGTACCGGCCTGGTTGTCCAGGGCATCGGCGTGGATGTCGAGCTTGCCGTGTTCGCTGAACAGCAGGCCATCCTGGCCGTTGAGCAGGTCACCGTCCAGGCGCAGTACCAGGTTCTGCTGGCTGGCCAGGTTACCGCCGCGGCTGTTGTCCAGCGTCGTTGCGTCAACGCGCAACAGGCCGTGGCTGATCAGCTTGCCGCCGTTGTTGGCGACACTGCCGGCCTTGAGCAACAGGTCGGCGCCACTGACCAGGCGCGCGCCGTCGGTGTTGAGCAGCGCCTCGGCCAAGGTCAGGTCAAGCAGCGCGCGGCTGGTCAGCTGGCCCTTGGCGTTTTCCAGGCGCTTGCCAGTGACGGTGATCACCTGGCCGTTGATCTGCCCGCCCTGGTTGTCGATGACGGTGTCGTCCTGGTCGAACGCCAGGTCGCCGGTGGCGGAAACGAGGCCGCCGCCGCTGTTGTCGAGCCGGTCGGTGACACTGAGGGTGATGGCCTGTTCGGAAGAAATGATGCCCTTGCGGTTGTGCAAGTTGGCTGCGGTGATCTGCTGGCTACCCTTGCTGACCAAGGCGCCGAGGTCGCGGTTGTCGAGGGTACCGGCCAGGGTCACGGTGAGGTCGCCGTCCTTGCTGGACAGGGTACCTTCGCCGCTGTTGTTCAGGTCGGTCCCCTTGGCCAGCAGGCCCTGCGCGCCGGAAATCAGGCCCTTGGCGCTGTTGTCCAGCTGCGGCGCCTCCACGGTCAGCCGGCCATCGCTGAGAATGCGTCCCTGCTGGTTGTCGATGCGTTTGGCGAGCAGGTTGTAGGATTGCTGGCTGGTGATTTCGCCGGCGCTGTTGTCGAGCTTGCGCAGGTTCTGGATGTTCAGTGGGCCGTTGGCGCTGATCAGGCCGCCCTGGTTCAACAGGTCGCCGCCGTTCAGGTCGAGGTCGAGCTTCTGCTCGCCGATCAGCCGCCCCTGGCGCTGGATCAACGTGCTGACGCGCAGCAGCAGGTCGCCCTTGGCGGAGATTTCGCCGCCCTGGCTGGAATCGACCTGCCCGGCCACCAGCGTCAATGCGCCATCGCTGTGGATCCGGCCGCCGCGCTGCAGGGCATCGGCGTCGTTGCGCAGCTCGCCGGTGGTCAGCTTCATCGCCTGCTTGCTGCTCAGGGTACCGCCACGGTTGTCGAGTTCACTGCTGTCGACGGTCATCGCCGCCTGGCTGGTGAGCTGGCCGCCTTGATGGTTATCCAACTGGCCGGTAGTGACGGTCACGCCGGTGTTGCCCGACAACAGGCCGCGCTCGCCGTTGAGCAAGCCGGCGCTGGTCACGGTCAGCCCGCCAACGGCGGACAGGATGCCCTCGTCATGGTTGTCGAGCTGGCCGTCGATCGTGGCCTTGAGGGCCTGGCCGCTGGCCAGGCTGCCGCCGCTGAAGTTGTCGAGGCTGACGGCCGCGACCTCGAGGTCACGGCTGGCCGACAACACCCCCTTCAGGCTGTTGTCGAGGACGCCGGCGATGCGCAGGGTCAGGTCCTGGCTGCTGACCACTCGCCCACCCCGGTTGTCGAGGCGGCTGGCGACCAGGCTGAAACCACGGCTGCTGGAAATCTCCCCGGCATCGCGGTTATCGACCACGCCGATCTGGCGCAACAACAGGTTGCCCGGCGAGCGCAGCAGGCCGTGATCACGGTTCACCCACTGGCCGTGCTGCAGGTCGAGGTCGATGCCGGTCTCGCTGACCAGTTGCCCGTGGTCATGCTGGTCGAGGCCGGTCAGCGTGGCGTCGATCTGGCCGGCGGCGCTGATGCGACCATAGCCGTAGTTGTCGAGCTGGGTACCGACCAGCAGCAGGCTGCCGGCACCGATATTGCCCTTGGCGCTGTTGTCGATGGCGCCACTGCGCAGCTCGGCGTGGCCCTGGGCGCTGATGACGCCGAGGTGGCTGTTGTCCAGGCGAGCGGCCTTGAGCAGCAGCCCGGTGTTAGTCACCAGGGTGCCGCCCTGGTTGTCCAGCAGCTCCTGGCTGGTCAGGTCCAGGGCCGCGATGGCCGAGACCTTGCCGCCCTGGCGATTGAGCAGCGTGCCGGCATTCAGGGTGACGCTGGCGTCACTGACGATCAGGCCCGCGTCGCTGTTGTCCAGCTTGCCGTCCAGGGTCACGTCGATGTGCTGGTGGCTGCTCAGCTTGCCGCCGTTGTTGAGCAGCTCGGTGCCGTGCAGGCTCAGGCGGTCATGGCCACTGAGCAGGCCCTTGTTCTGGTTGAGCAGGCGCTGCACGGTGAGGGCCAGGCCACGGTCGCCGATGACCTTGCCACCCTGGTTGTCCAGCAATTCGCTGGCATTCAGGATGACCTTGCCGGCGCTGGAAATCTCGCCCTGCTGGTTGAGGATGCGCGCCGCGCTGATGTCGGCCACGCTGGTCGCGCCAATCTTGCCGCCCTGCTGGTTGTCGATCGTGTCGGCGGTGAGCAGCAGGCTGCCCAGGCTGGTCAACCTGCCGCCTTGATGGTTCAAGGTGCCCAGGTGGGCCTCGAGGTCGCCCTTGGCGGTGATGTTGCCCAGGCGCTCGTTGTCGACCGTGCCGGCGATCAGGTCGAGGCGACCATCGCTCTGCAGGTGGCCGGCATCGCTGTTGGCCAGGCTCTCGACGTCGATAAGGGCCTTGCCCTTGGTAGTCGCCGCGCCCTTGTCACGGTTGTCGAAATGCCCGCCGGTGACGGTCAGCGAGCGGTCGGCGAGGACCAGGCCGCCGCGGTTGTCGAGGCGCTTTCCATCCAAGGTCAGGTCGCCGAGGCTCGACAGCAGGCCGTTGTCACGGTTGTCCAGGGTCGCCACCTTGACGCCCAGTGTGCCGTCGCTGCGCAGGTTGCCCTTGCCGCTGTTGTCCAGGCCCACGGCCTTGAGGTCGAGCAGGCGCTTGGCCGAAACCACGCCGAGACGGTTGTCGATGTCGGCGCTGGCGTTTATCAGCACATCGCCGCCGAGCAACTGGCCGCCACCGTTGAGCAGGCCGGCGGTGGTGATGTCCAGGCGGTCGGCACTGAGCTTGCCGCCGCCCTGGTTGTCCAGCAGCGCGTGGGTGGTCAGCCTGGCCTGCCGGTCGCTGCCGACCAGGCCTTTGTCACGGTTGTCCAACCGGGTGGCGGTGACCTGCAGGTCGCCCTGGCCCACCAGGCGGCCGCCACGGTTGTCGAGGGTGGTGCCGACGTCCACCACGGCCTTGCCCTTGCCTTGCAGCAGGCCCTGGTCACGGTTGTCGATCGCGTTGGCATTGACCGTCAGGATGTCGTCGGCCAGTGCCTGGCCTTTGCGGTTGTCCAGCTGGCCAGCCGTCAGGGTGGTGACTTGGCCCTTGAAGGTGCCGCCCTGGTTGTCGAGGGTGGTGCTGCCGGTGGCCTCCAGGGTGCGGTTGGCCACCACGCTGCCACGGTTGCGCAGGGTCTGGCCGGTGAGGGTCACGTCGCCGTGGGCATTGCGGGTGTTGTCCGGTTCCACGCCGGCTTCGATGATGCCCTGGTTGTCGATCCGCGCGCCGGTCACGGTGATGCTGTCCTTGGCGGCGAGGCTCTGGCCGACCGTTACCTCGTCACGCACGCGCACGGTGGCACTGCCGGCGGCGTAGGTCTTGCCGGTCAGCTCGGCGCTCTGCGCGGCGACCGTCAGGTTGCCGGCACTGGACGTCTGCGCCAGGGTCACCTTGCCGTTGGCGTCCACCTGGATGTCGCCGGTGGTGGCGGCCATGTTGCCGGCCAGCTTGACGCCCACGCCCTGCTCGGTGCCGACCAGGCGAATGGTGTTTGCATACATGCCACCCAGCGCCGAGCTGTCGATGGCCAGCAGCGGCTTGTCGCCGCCCTCGTCGGCACGCGGCGTGGCCTGCAGAGTGTCAGCCTTGACGTCGTTGCGCCCGGTGACGATGTTCAGCTGCTTGGCGTGCAGTTCGGTGTTGAGCTTGGCGCTGCGGGTGATCAGGTCGAACTGGTCGAGGTTGGTGGCATTGAGCGCATCGCCTTCGATGGCGATGTCGCCGCCGTCCACCTGGAAGCGGTCGAGGCGCTCGCCGTCCATGATCGGCTTGCCGGTGGTGAGGGTCGCCCGCGGCGTGTTGATGAAGCCGCAGCCCTTGCAGGTGATGCCATGGGGGTTGGCGACGATGACCCGGGCCGCCTGCCCCGCCACCTCGGTGTAGCCCTGCAGGGTACTGCGGTTGCCGCCGGTGACCTGGTTGAGAATCACCTGGGCGGCCTGGCCCCTGAGGTTGGGGTTGCCGACGATGATACCGCCCAGCTGGGTCGACTGGGTCTTGTTCGTGGCGTTGTTGAGGATCAGCCCGTTGCTGCCGACGTTGTAGTCGCGGAAGGTGTTGGTCGACAGGCCGCTGCCATTGGGCGTGGCGATATTGACGATCGGCACCCCGTTGCCGGCCTGCTTGAGGCTGGTATTGGCGTTGGCCGCCGCATCGACGGTCAACTGCGCGGCCGTGGCGACGATGGGGTTGAGGAACAGCACCCCCGCGACGATCAGGGCAATGCATTGGTTCAGTGGGGTGCGGATATCCATGTCAAACAAACTCCAGGCGCGGGCGGCGGTGTCACGGGCAAAAGGTGGATCGGGGCTCAGAAGAACGCGTCGACACGGAAATAGATCGGGTGTTCGCGGCGGGTGATGACGTCGGGGCGCTCCAGCGAGCGGGCGAAGGTCGCGCTGGCGGCGAAGTACTGGCCGCGCACGTTGAACTCCAGGGCATTGCCGCTCAGGCGGCCATGGTCCTGGCCGTTACCGTGCTGGCCCTTGATCACCCCCGCGTCGTAGGCGAACGCCATGCCGTATTCGCGCAGCCAGGGCTGCAGCGGCGCCCAAGTGACCGGCCGGCGCCAACGCAACTGGTTGCGCCAGTAGCCGCCGCTGTCGCCGGTGAGGGTCTGCTCCTTGAAACCGCGCACCGAGGTCAGCCCGCCGACGCTGATGCGCTGGCCACTGTAGAGGGCATCCTCGCTGCGCTGGCCGGTGGCCAGGCTGTCGAAGCTGAACTGCTCGCCCCACAGCTGGAACGGCTGCAGGTAGCTCAGGGTGAGGGTGTATTTGTTGTAGCGCGCCACCGGTTCGTTGCCGCGCGGATCGCCCGCGCCCTGGGCGTCGAGCGCGCCGATACCCTGCTGCCAGCCGGCATCGAGGTTGACGAAGGCATTGCCGATGCGACGACCGTGGTTGACGCCCAGCTGGCGCTCGGTGATACGGGTGCTGGAGACGTCGATCAGGGTGTCGTCCAGGTAGTTGCGCGCCCGCAGGTGGCTGACGCCGACATTGACCGCGGTCTTGCTCAGGCTGTCGCGGTGGATCACCCGTTCGGCCTGGAACTGGTGCACGCTGTTGTCGCCGTCGAGCTTGAAGGGGAAACCGCTGGAGGTGTCGCGGGTGCGGTAGTAGTTGTGGTTGTAGCTGTAGTTGAAGGTCCACCAGCCCCACGGCAGGCTGTAGTTCAGGCCATGGCTGTCGGAGTGGCGCCAGTGGTCGCTGACCACATCGCGCCCGCCACGCAGGCTCAACTGATCGGCCAGGCCCAGTGGGCTGTCCCACTCCAGGCCAAGGTTCATCTGCTGCTCGCCGCTGCTGGCGTCGCCGTTGTTGTGGCGGCTGGCCGAGACCCGCCAGGGCTTGTCACGCTGGCCCTTGAGCTGCACGCGACTGCCGCCAACCTCCTGGCCGGGCACCAGCTCCACCTCGACCTGGCGCGAGGGCAAACGGCCGAGCTGGTCGACCATCTGTTCCATGTCGCGCAGGTTGAGCAACTCGCCAGTCTTGCCGGGGAAGGCCATGGCCATTTCCCGGGGGCTGGCCAGGGCGGAGCCGTCCAGCCCTTCCAGGCGGCCTTCGACAATGATGATCTGCAGCACGCCGGAGCCTAGGTCCTGCTGGGGCAGGTAGGCCCGGGTGGTCAGGTAGCCACGGTTCAGGTAATGGTCGGTGATGCGCTTGAGCAGCTCGTTGAGCTGGCCGACCTGCAGGCACTTGCCTTCGTAGCCTTCGAGCAGCGCCTTGCGCTGTGGCTCGTCGAGCAGGCTGGCGCCTTGCAGGTCGATGCGCTGGATCTGGAAGCAGCGCCCTTGCTCGGTGGGCGCGACAGGCGCCGGCGCAACCTGTTTGCCAGGTAACTGCTGCAATTCTTCAAGACGCCTGCGCTGCTCTTGCAACAGGTTTTCCTGACGGTCACGGATCAGGTCACGGTCACCGGGAGACTGGAACGGAGCCGCGCTGGCAAACAGCGGCAGCAGCGCCAGGCTGACAGCCAGGGCGCGAAGAACGAGGGGCATACGAGATGGTCCATCACGTGAAAACTGATCGCATCACTGCGAAACGGCTGCGAAGGGTACAAGACCAGCCACGAGCCATCAATACGACATCAATCTGCCACCTATAGGATAATTCTTTTCCGCATATAGGATTCTTCCTGCCCCCTGATTCAGCGCTGCTGGGCGGACTTGGCGGCAGCACGAAACCACCACCCCTGCTGCATGCCCGCCGCCGCCAGCAGAATCAGCCCCACCCCAAGCCATTGCAACGGCGCCAGACGATGGTCGAACGCCACCCAGTCGACCAGGATCGCAGCGATCGGGTAGATGAACGACAACGCTCCGGTCAACGCCGTGGGCAGGCGCTGGATGGCGCTGTACAGCAGCACGTACATCAACCCGGTATGCACGATCCCTAGCGTCACCAGGCTGCCAAGCGCCGGCAGTTCACCCGGCAGCCCGCCCAGCTTCACCCAGGGCGCCAGCAGCAAGACGCCGGTACTCACCTGGATCAAGGCGATCAGGTGCGGCGGCGTGCCGGTCAGGCGCTTGATGATCAGCGCCGCCACGGCATACAGGAACGCCGCGCCCAGCGCCAGAAGGATACCTAGCAGGTACTCCTCGCCATTGGCCTGCCCCGCGCCATGAGCGCTGACGATGGCGAGCATGCCGAGGAACGCCACGCTCAGCCAGGTCAGCTTGGCCAGGGTGATCTTCTCGCCCAGGAACAGCGCCGCCAGCCCCACCAACATGAACGGCTGGACGTTGTACACTGCGGTACCGATGGCGATCGATGCCCGCGAGTAGGAGGCGAACAGCAGTACCCAGTTGCCGACGATCGCCACCCCGCTGACCACCGCCAGCAAGAAGGTGGCGCGGGTCAGCACCCCCGGCTTGAGAAAGCCCATGGCCGCGCAGATCAGTAGCAAGGTGCCGGCACCGAACACACAGCGCCAGAACACCACCTCCAGCACCGGTTGCCCGGACACCAGCACGAACCAGCCGATGGTCCCGGAAATCAGCATGGCAGCGATCATTTCCAGCGAACCACGGCGCAACGCATTGTCCATCTCACACCTCCTGTCGACGATGGGCACAGTATGCGGAGGGTCGAAGGTGACCTTCCAGCGGATAACCAAGGCATATCTTGGCTTGCGCCTTTACTATCAAGGCAGATCTTGAAAATTGCCTAACGAGGCCGCCATGACCGATGCCATAGACCAGTTACTGATAAACGCCCTGATGGAGGACTCGCGCCGCTCGCTCAAGGCCCTGGCGCAGATCAGCGGCCTGTCGGCGCCCAGCGTCAGCGAGCGCCTGCGCCGCCTGGAGGAGCGCGGCGTGCTGCGCGGCTACACGGTAGAGGTGGACCCGCGCTGTTTCGGCTACCAGTTGCAGGCCATCGTGCGCATCCGCCCGCTGCCGGGGCAGTTGCAGGAAGTGGAACGGCAAATCGTCGCCATCCCCGAGTTCACCGAGTGCGACAAGGTGACCGGCGAGGACTGCTTCATCGCGCGGCTGCATGTGCGCTCGATGGAGCAGTTGGACACGCTGCTCGACCGCCTGAATGTGCTGGCCGAGACCAATACCGCGATCATCAAGAAGACGCCGGTGAAGCGGCGGTTGCCGCCGATGGCGTGAGCAGGCCCTATCGCGGGGCAAGCCCGCTCCCACGCGACGGGATTACCAGCGATAAGGCCAAGGGCCGCGAGAAAACATGTACACAAAAATGTCACCGTAGGTGCCATTTTTGTGTGCACTTCTCACAGGTAACGCCCCATTAGGTTACACACTTGAATCAACTAGATCTGACCATTCGATCAACTAACAGACCCGACAAAAAATATAACCTGTTCACTTGGTCAGTTTATATTTCCTTTATTTCATTAACTTATCTTTCAAATAGATAGATTCAAAATAATGGCAACTTGAAAGCGAGTTGATCGCTGGCATGGAACTGGCTTTTGTGTGTCCGTGTTTTGTATACAAATTCAACAAAACATAAATACACAATAACCCGCAGCGCCGCCCCATCGGCGGCCGTTGCGCCCAGAACCCAGTGATGCCAACGCCTGCACCGACGAGATGGCGAGCCCGTGCGCCAGCGCCCGCTCATCGCAGTCACGCGCATCAGGAGCCGCCGGAATGAGTAGCAGCCTCCCCCTTGCCCCTGAACTTTCCGTTGCCAGCACCCATCCCTCGACCACCAGCCTCGAAGGCCACCCCGCCGACCTTGAACTGAGCCCACGCCTGCACAACCGCGACCTCGCCCCGACCAAACTCGAAGGCCGCCGCTGGGGCGGCTACAGCATCTTCGCGCTGTGGACCAACGATGTGCACAACATCGCCAACTACTCGTTCGCCATGGGGCTGTTCGCCCTCGGCCTGGGCGGCTGGCAGATCCTCCTGTCACTGTCGATCGGCGCGGCGCTGGTGTACTTCTTCATGAACCTGTCCGGCTACATGGGGCAGAAGACCGGTGTGCCGTTCCCGGTAATCAGCCGTATCGCCTTCGGCATCCACGGCGCGCAGATCCCGGCGCTGATCCGCGCGGTGATCGCCATCGCCTGGTTCGGCATCCAGACCTACCTCGCCTCGGTGGTACTGCGCGTGCTGCTGACCGCGGTGTGGCCGCAGGTGGCGGCCTTCGATCACGACAGCATCCTCGGCCTGTCGAGCCTGGGCTGGGTGTGCTTCGTGGCGATCTGGCTGGTGCAGCTGGTGATCCTCGCCTACGGCATGGAAATGGTGCGCCGCTACGAGGCGTTCGCCGGGCCGGTAATCCTGCTCACCGTGGCCAGCCTCGCCGTGTTCATGTACTTCAAGGCCGATGCGCGCATCGCCTGGTCGGTGGCCGAGCCGCTGAGCGGCTACGAGATGTGGCGCAACATCTTCGCCGGCGGCGCGTTGTGGCTGGCGATCTACGGCACCCTGGTGCTCAACTTCTGCGACTTCGCCCGCAGCTCGCCATGCCGCAAGACCATCCGCGTCGGCAACTTCTGGGGCCTGCCGGTGAACATCCTGGTGTTCGCGGCGATCACGGTGGTGCTGTGCGGCGCGCAGTTCCAGATCAACGGCCAGATCATCGACAGCCCGACGCAGATCGTCGCCAGCATCCCCAACACCGCGTTCCTGGTGCTCGGTTGCCTGGCCTTCCTGATCGTCACCGTGGCGGTGAACATCATGGCCAACTTCGTCGCCCCGGCCTTCGTGCTCAGCAACCTGGCGCCGCGGCATCTGAACTTCCGCCGCGCCGGGCTGATCAGCGCCACCCTGGCGGTGCTGATCCTGCCGTGGAACCTGTACAACAGCCCGCTGGTGATCGTGTACTTCCTCTCCGGCCTCGGCGCCCTGCTCGGCCCGCTGTACGGAGTGATCATGGCCGACTACTGGCTGCTGCGCAGGGGCCGCATCAATGTGCCCGAGCTGTACAGCGAGAACCCCGCCGGCGCCTATCACTACACCAAGGGCATCAACCTGCGCGCCGTGGCGGCATTCATCCCCGCCGCGCTGCTGGCCATCGTCCTGGCCCTGGTGCCCAACTTCCAAAGCGTCGCGCCGTTCTCGTGGCTGATCGGTGCCGGTATCGCCGCCGCCGTGTACCTGCTGATCGCGCCGCGCCATGTCCAGTATCACGACGTCAGCGGTGAATGCATCGCCGTCGACCACAGCAGCCACTGAATTCAGGGAGATCCGTCATGCGTATTCTGATAGCCAACGTCAACACCACCGCCGCCATCACCGAAGCAATTGCCGAACAGGCGCGCAGCGTGGCCGCGCCCGGCACCGAGATCGTCGGCCTGACCCCGTGGTTCGGCGCCGAGTCGGTGGAGGGCAATTTCGAAAGCTACCTGGCCGCCATCGCGGTGATGGACCGGGTGCTGGCCTACGACCAGCCGTTTGACGCCGTGATCCAGGCCGGCTACGGCGAGCATGGCCGCGAAGGCCTGCAGGAACTGCTGGAGGTGCCGGTGGTGGACATCACCGATGCCGCCGCCAGCACCGCCATGTACCTGGGCCACGCCTACTCGGTAGTGACCACGCTGGACCGCACCGTGCCGTTGATCGAGGACCGCCTGAAACTGTCCGGGCTATACGAGCGCTGCGCCTCGGTGCGCGCCAGCGGCCTGGCGGTGCTGGAGCTGGAAGCCGATCCACGGCGTGCGGTGGAAGCCATCGTCGAGCAGGCCGAGCGCGCCGTGCGCGAGGACAAGGCCGAAGTGATCTGCCTGGGTTGCGGCGGCATGGCTGGGCTCGACGAGCAGATTCGCCAGCGCACCGGGGTGCCGGTGGTGGACGGCGTGAGCGCGGCGGTGACCATCGCTGAATCGCTGGTGCGGATGGGGCTGAGCACCTCCAAGGTGCGTACCTATGCCACGCCGAGGGCGAAGAAGGTGGTGGGCTGGCCGATGCGCTTCGGGCGCTGAGAGA
>NZ_JBOBDQ010000070.1:0-28039 GCF_050586565.1 Pseudomonas sp. WC1 | reverse complement strand
ACTTCAGACGATACGGACTTTCAGGGCGCGACCTTTGATCTTGCCGCTGTTCAGGCGCTGCATGGCCTGTTTGGCCACTGCTCGCTCGACGGCCACGAATGCCACGAAGTCGAAGATGGCAATCTTGCCCACCTGCTTGCCCGGCAGCCCGGCGTCGCCGGTCAGCGCGCCGAGGATATCGCCCGGGCGCAGCTTGTCCTTGCGCCCGGCGGCGATGCACAGGGTGGTCATCGGTGGCAGCAGCGGCTCGCCGCCTTTGCTTTTGAGGCTGTCCAGCTGTTCCCAGCGCAGCGGCTGCTTCTGCAAGTCTTCGATGGCCTGGGCGCGATGGCCTTCGGCCGGTGCCACCAGGCTGACCGCCACGCCTTTCTCGCCGGCGCGACCGGTACGGCCAACGCGGTGCACGTGGATCTCGGCATCACGCGCCAGTTCGACGTTGATGACCATGTCCAGGCCATCGATGTCCAGGCCGCGGGCGGCCACGTCGGTGGCCACCAGCACCGAGCTGCTGCGGTTGGCGAACATCGTCAGCACCTGGTCGCGGTCACGTTGCTCCAGGTCGCCGTGCAGGGCCTGGGCGACGATGCCCTTGGCGGTGAGGTGGGCGACCACGTCCTCGCACTGCTGCTTGGTGAAGCAGAACGCCACGCAGGACTGTGGACGGTAGTGGCCGAGTACACGGGTCACGGCGTCCAGGCGCTGCTGAGCGTCGATCTCGATGAAGCGCTGTTCAATCTGGTTGTCGCTGTGCAGCGCTTCGACCTTTACCTGTTGCGGCTGGCGCATGAAGGCTTTGGCCAACTGCTCGATACCGGCCGGGTAGGTGGCCGAGAACAGCAGGGTCTGGCGGCGCGCCGGGGTCTTGCCGATGATGCTGGCGATGGCGTCGAAGAAGCCCATGTCGAGCATGCGGTCGGCTTCGTCGAGTACCAGGGTGTTGAGCCCGTCGAGGACCAGTGTGCCCTTGTCCAGGTGCTGCTGGATGCGCCCCGGGGTGCCGACGATGATGTGCGCGCCGTGTTCCAGCGAGGCGATCTGCGGGCCCAACGAGACGCCGCCGCACAGGGTGAGGATCTTGATGTTGTCCTCGGCGCGGGCCAGGCGGCGCAGCTCCTTGGCCACCTGGTCGGCCAGCTCGCGGGTCGGGCACAGCACCAGGGCCTGGCAGCCGAAGTAGCGCGGGTTGATCGGGTTGAGCAGGCCGATGCCGAAGGCGGCGGTCTTGCCGCTGCCGGTCTTGGCCTGGGCGATCAGGTCCTGGCCCTTGAGGATCACCGGCAGGCTCTGGGCCTGGATCGGGGTCATCGAGGCATAGCCCAGGGCGTCCAGGTTGGCCAGCATGGCAGCGGACAGCGGGAGGGTGGCAAAGGCGGTGGTTTCAACGGTCACGAGGCGGGCCTGCGGTGCGAAGCGAAAAATGTCGCACAGTCTACCAGCCTCGAAGCCATTCGCCCTACGACTCCACGTGCTCTTCCGGACGACGGGCGCGCCTTCCGTCTGTCGGCGCCAGTTGCAGGAAGATCGCTGCCGCCAGCATGGCCATCACGCCGATGGTGACGAAGGTCAGCTGGAACGCCCCCAGGGTGCTTTCCACGCCTTCGGCGCTGCCGGCCGCGGTGAAACCACCGAGCAGCGCGCCGGCGCAGGCCACGCCCAGGCTCAGCGACAGTTGCGCGACCACCGACAGCAGGCTGTTGCCGCTGCTGGCGCTGGCGTCGTCCAGGTCGATCAGGGTCACGGTGTTCATCGCCGTGAACTGCATCGAGTTCACCGCACCCAGCATCGCCAGCTGCGCCAGCAGCAGCGCATACGGCGTCTGTTCGTCGACCAGCCCCAGGCTGGCCAGCAGCAGGCCCAGCAGCAGGGTGTTGCCGGTGAGCACGATGCGGTAGCCGAGGCGCTCGATCAGCGGCCGGGCGACCGACTTGGCGAGCATCGCCGCCGCCGCCAGCGGAATCATGCTCATCCCGGCCTGGGCCGGTGAATAACCCAGCGCCACTTGCAGCAGCAACGGCACCAGGAAGGGCAGGGCGCCGCTGCCCAGGCGGGCGAACAGGTTGCCGAGGATGCCGATGGCGAAAGTGCGTACGCGGAATAGTGACGGCGAGAACAGTGGCTCCGGGTCGCGCCCGGCGCGCAGCCAGTAGGCGGCCAGGCAGGCCATGCCGGCGAACAGCAACAGCATCACCCGCAGGTGCGGCAGGTGCAGTTCGCCCAGGCCTTCCATGGCGATGGTGATCAGTACCATCGCCGCGCCGAACAACAGGAAGCCAGGCCCGTCGAAGGTGGTGCGCTCGGCGCCGCGCAGGTCGGGGATGAACCTCCACACCGCATAGCAACCCACGGCGCCCACCGGCAGGTTGAGCAGGAAGATCCAGTGCCAGCTGAGGATTTCCACCAGCCAGCCGCCCACGGTCGGGCCGAGCAGTGGCCCCAGCAGGCCGGGGATGGTGATGAAGCTCATGATCCGCACCAGTTCGCTGCGCGGGTAGGCGCGCAACACCACCAGCCTTCCCACGGGCAGCATCAGTGCGCCGCCCAGGCCTTGCACGACCCGGGCGAAGATCAGGAAGCCGAGGCTGTTGGCCATGGCGCACAACAGCGAGCCGAAGCTGAACAGCAGGATGGCGCTGAAGAAAATGCGCTTGGTGCCGAAGCGGTCGGCGATCCAGCCCGATGCCGGGATCAGCAAGGCCACGGTGAGCATATAGGCGATGATCACCCCCTGCATGCGCAGCGGGTCCTCGGCAAGCGACCGGGCCATGGCCGGCAGCGCGGTGTTGAGGATGGTGCCGTCGAGCGATTGCATGAAGAAGGCGATGGCCACCACCCAGGGGATCCAGCGGGCGGTGACGGGGTCCAGCGGGGCACGGTCGGGCATGGGTTACCTCAATGTCCTGTGTTGCCGGTGCTGGCCTCATCGCCGGCAAGCCGGCTCCCACAGGGGCAGTGCATGCCGGCCACTGTGGGAACTGGCTTGTCAGCGATGAGGCCAGTCCTGTCGATCACAATGTCAGGGTCAGGCCTTTGACCAACGCCCCGGGCAGATGACTCGACCCGGTGCTGCGCTGCCCGTAGGTGCTGGTCGACAGGATCATCTCGCGCTCCTGGGTCAGGTCCTCCAGTTGGCTGCCCAGCAGGTTGTAGAGGCTGTCGTCGAAGCGCATGGTGCTCACCGGGCCCTGGATCTGCCCGTTCTCCACCCAGAAAGTGGCGAAGCGGGTCAGCCCGGTCATGCGCGCCGCCGGCAGGTCCGAGTAGTTCAGGTACCAGAGGTTGCTGATGTAAAGGCCAGTGCCCAGACGTTCGAGAATCTGCTCGCCGGGCAGGTTGCCCGGCGCCAGGCTCAGCGCGCAGGGCGACTCGTAGCTGTCGGCGCCATTGGCCCGCTGGCCGAATTCGACGGCGCTGCGCGCACTCACCAGTCGCTCCAGCGCCCGCCCTTCGCCGATCAGCAGCAGGTCTCGGCGCGGCGAGCCCTCGTCGGAGAAGGCCGGACTCAGCGAGCCGCTGACCTGTTCGCTGAAGCTCACCAGTGGGCTCAACTGCGCGTCGCCGTTGTACAGGCGCTGCAACGGGCTGTTGCCAGTGGCCAGGGCTTGTGTCGAGAAGCCTCCCCAGCACAGCATGCCGGCGATCTCGTCCATCGCCGCCGGCGCCAGGTAGGCGCGGTAGCTGCCGGGCTTGAGGGTGACGGCCGGGCGCCCCAGGTGCGCCAACTGTTCGCGAGCCTGACACAGGCGTGCGGCAAAGGTTTCGCCGCTCCAGGCCTGCCCTGCGTAGTTGGCTTTGACGGCTTGGCCGTTGGCGTGGAACAGGCTCCAGTCAAAGTTGAAACTGTTGGCCTGGTGCCAGCCAAAGGCGCCGAACGAGCTGGCGAAGCCGCGGCAGATGGGGCCGGCGGCATAGATGCCGACCAGGTCCAGATCGCCGGCTCCACGCTCGACCAAGGCCAGCACTTCGTCCAGCTCGGGCAGTGGCTGCTCCTGCAGGCTATGGCTGTGCCAGGCGCTGTCGTCGAGGTTCAGGTAGGGATCTACAGCCAGCAGCGGCAGGGTCTGGCGCAGCTGCGCCAGGGCATCGTGCAGGCGCTGGCGGTCCAGCTCTGAATCGTCGCCCAGGGTGATCTGTTGCTCGGCCTGGCGCCCGTCGCGGACCAGCCGCAACTGCACGCTGGCCTGGCTGACCAGCCCGGCCTGGCGCACCTTGGCGTGGTTGAAACGCACGAACTGTGAGTGCTCGGCGCTGTAGCCCAGGGTGAACTGCTCACCGGGCTGCATGGCGGCGTTCAGGCCATCGAGCAAGCTTTCGAAACGTTGCTGGTAGACGGTGCTCATCAGGCGTCCCCTCCGAATACGTCGATCTGGCGGAACACGCAGGCCGGCGAGGCGTGGCCGACCCGCACCACCTGGTTGGGCTCGCCTTTGCCGCAGTTGGGCGTGCCGAGTACCTGGAAGGTACTGCGGTCACCTACCGCCGAGAGGTTGCGCCAGAAGTCGGCGGAGATGCCGCGATAGTTCGGGTTCTTCACCACGCCCTTGAGTTCGCCGTTCTCGATCAGTTGGCCCCACTCACAACCGAACTGGAATTTGTTGCGCGCATCATCAATGGACCAGGAGCGGTTGGTGCGCATCAGGATGCCGTGCTCGATGCCGGCGATCAGTTGCGCAAGCGTCTGGTCGCCCGGCTCGATATTGAGGTTGGCCATGCGGTCGATCGGCGCGCGGTTCCAGCCGCAGGCGCGGCTGTTGGCCACGCCGTCCAGGCCCGAGCGCAGTTGCGACAGGGCGCCACCCAGGGGGCGCACCAGCAGGCCATCACGGATCAGGAACTGCTTGCTGGCCGGAGTGCCGTCGTCATCGAAGCTGTAGCTGGCCAGCTCCTCATGGATTGTCGGGTCGAAGGTCACGTTGAGCAGCTTCGAGCCGTACTGTAGATGACCGAAGTCGCCGGCTTTGACGAAGCTGGTGCCTGCGTAGTTGCGCTCATCGCCGAGAATGCGGTCCAGTTCCAGCGGGTGGCCGATGGATTCGTGGATCTGCAGCATCATCTGGTCGGGCATCAGCAACAGATCGCGCTGACCGGCCGGGGTGTTCGGCGCCAGCAGCAGTTGCAGCGCCTCGTCGGCCACCCGGCGGGCCGCGCCGACCAGGCCGCAGCGCTCGACCACTTCGAAGCCGCCTTGCTGGCCGAAGTTCTCCCGGCCCAGGCTGCGGCTCTGGCTGTCCTGGCCGTCGCTGGCGGTGACGGCCAGGCCTGGGTAGATGAAGCGCTGGGCGTGACGCAGCTCGGCGCCGGCGGAGTTCAGGTAGGTCTGTTCGACCACACTGAAGCCCAGGCTCGCCTGCCAGTCCACCAGGCGCTCGTCCCTGGGTACGCTGGCGGACTCGGCGGCGAGCAGCTCCAGGCAGTCGGCGAGGTTGGGCAGGGACTGTTCGAAATTGGGCGAGACATGATCGTGACGCCCGCTCGGGGCGGCTTGGCCGCTCAGGTCGAGCAGGCTGCTGGCCTTGATCCGCCGGGCGAGTGCCTCGGCCTGTTCCAGGGCGCGTTGCAGGCCTGCCTGGGACAGGTCGGCGGTGGCCGCGTAGGCCTCGACGCCATTGACCCGCACAGTGAGCATGGCGCCTTCGTCCTGGCTGAAGAAGGGCGGCTCAGCGACGTTGCGCCGAACCGACAGTGACTGGTGCGATTGCTTCACATGGCGAAGCGAGAACAGTTCGGCCGTGCTGCGCAGCGCTTGGAAACGCTGGCGCAGCAGGGTGCTGGAGTCGAACATGGGAAACCTCCGTGTGCGCGGTGGCTCCCCCTAGAACCACCCCTCTTGCATGCCCAGGCACGTATCGTCGCGGGCCTCGAGCAAAGCGAGGTCATTATGGCAGCCCGGCACTTCCCAGGTGAGGAAATAACGCGCGGCCTGGAGCTTGCCTTGGTAGAAGTCGCGGTCGCGGCCCTTGAGCAGGCCGACCTCGGCATGGATGGCCTGCTCCAGCCAGCGCCAGCCGATCACGCAGTGGCCGAAGGCCTTGAGGTACAGCGCCGAGTTGGCCAGGGCCCCAGCGACCTTGCCTTGGGCCAGGTCACCGAGCAGGACGAGGGTGACCGCTTGCAGGCGATTGACCAGCTGTTCCAGTGGCTGGCGCAGGTTGTCCAGGTTCGGATGATGGCTGGCGCGCTCGCAGGTGCCGGCGATCCGGCGGATCAGTTGCTTGAGCCCGGCGCCGTTGTTCTGCGCCAGCTTGCGCCCGAGCAGGTCGAGCGACTGGATGCCTTCGGTACCTTCGTGGATCGGGTTGAGGCGGTTGTCGCGGTAGTACTGTTCCACCGGGTACTCGCGGGTATAGCCGTGGCCGCCCAGGATCTGGATTGCCAGCTCGTTGGCCTTCAGGCAGAACGCCGAAGGCCAGGACTTGACGATCGGGGTGAGCAGGTCGAGCAATTCCTGGGCTTGCTGGCGGGTGTTTTCATCCGCCGCCGTGTGGGTGTCATCGAACAGCCGGGCCGCGTACAGGCCCAGGTCGAAAGCACCCTCCACGTAGGCCTTCTGTGCCAGCAGCATGCGTTTGACGTCGCTGTGCTCGATGATCGGCACAGCGGGGCTGTGCGGCTCCTTGTTGTCCGGCAGGCGGCCCTGTGGGCGTTGGCGGGCGTACTCCAGTGAATACAGGTAGCCGGCGTAGCCGAGCAACGCCGCGCCCATGCCGACGCCGATGCGCGCCTCGTTCATCATCTGGAACATGCAGGCCAGGCCCTGGTGCGGCTGGCCGACCAGGTAGCCGACGCACTGGCCGTTGTCGCCGAAATTTAGCGCGGTAGAAGTGGTGCCGCGCCAGCCCATCTTGTGGAACAGCCCGGCCAGCAGCACATCGTTGCGCGGACCCAGGCTGCCGTCGGGGTTGACCAGGTACTTGGGCACGATGAACAGCGAGATGCCCTTCACCCCGGCCGGCGCGTCCGGCAGCTTGGCCAGAACCATGTGCACGATGTTCTCGGACAACTCGTGGTCGCCGCCGGAGATGAAGATCTTGTTGCCTCTGAGCCGGTAGCTGCCGTCACCTGCGGGTTCGGCGCGGGTGCGGATATCGGCCAGCGACGAGCCGGCATGCGGCTCGGTCAGGGCCATGGTGCCGAAGTAGCGGCCCTCGATCATCGGCTGCAGGAACAGGCGCTTTTGCTCCTCAGTGCCGAAACTCTCGATCAGGTTGGCCGCGCCCATGGTCAGGAACGGGTAGGCCGTGGTGCCGGCGTTGGCCGCCTGGAAGTGGGCGAAGCAGGCTTGCGATACCAGGCTGGGCAGCTGCATGCCGCCGACTTCGAAGTCGCGGTTGGCGTTGAGAAAGCCCGCTTCGAGGAAGGCGTCTACGGCCGGTTTCACTTCCGGGATCAGCTCGGCACGGCCGTCCACGTAGCGCGGCTCGTTTTCATCGCCTTTGCGGTTGTGCGGGGCGAAGTACTTTTCGGCAACGGTGCGGGCGGTGGTCAGCGCCGCGTCGAAGGTCTCGCGGCTGTGCTCGGCGAAGCGCGGACGCTGGGTCAGGGCCTCGGCGTCGAGGACTTCGTAGAGTTCGAAGGCGAGGTTGCGGCTGCTGAGGAGTTGCTCGGACATGGCTGCATTCCTGGTTCGGGGTGCAGCGAGTCTAGGCGGGGTGGTGGGGCAGGGGACAGGTTAATTGGTGTGGGTGATATGGGGGCAGAAGTGGCCATCGCCCAGGTCACCTTGGGCAACCTGACCATCACCGGGATCATGGAGGAAAAGCTCCAACTGCTCTGGGCCTCGTATTACCTGAGCGCCCTGGCCAAGGCGCTGATGGACGATGCCGAACTGGGCATGGGGTGTTGACGACCCAAAAAGGGCATCGCGGGGCAAGTCGCATCGGCGCCCCGCCGCTCCCACGCATTTGAGTACTGCTGCAGGAGTGGGGCTGTCTTGATATCTCGCCAAGCGCCGGTTTGGGACAGCTCCTACATGGCAGCAGGATTTAACGCTGTTATGCCGCTGCGGAAATTCCGGTTCCATATCCACCTTTCCCAGCGGCAATCAGTTCTCCAAATAGTTTCAGGGCTCGACCTTGCGAGTTGTACACAAGTTTGTACAATGTTTGGCAGGCAGGTCGCACAGCGCCGACCTGCCATCAAGGCCTGTTGACTCTCGAGAACTGATCCAGGCGGTACCTGGAAAGGAAGGAAAAATGCATGTACTGACGTTCAGCCAGGCACGCGCCGACCTGAAGCAGACAATGGACGACGTATGCCGGGACCATGAGCCGGCAGTCATCACACGTCAGCGTGGCGAGCCGGTCGTGATGATTTCGCTCGAGGACTACAACGGCATGCGCGAGACCATGTACCTGCTGGAGTCGTCCGCGAACGCCAAGCGTCTTCGCGCTTCCATTGCTCAGCTCCGGGCTGGTAAGGCCGTTACCCAGGAACTGGCACTCGATGAATGTGAAAGCCAAGCAACGAAACAAGACTGAGGCGCGAAGCACCACAAGCGTGGCCTTCACTGCTGAGGGGTGGGAAGACTACGGTTACTGGCGAAACAGTGATGTCGCTATCTTCCAGCGCATCAACATGATGATCTGTGAGTGCCTGCGCAGCCCTTTCAAAGGCACCGGCAAGCCAGAGCCGCTCAAAGGCGACTTGTCAGGTTTCTGGTCTCGCCGTATCACTCGCGAACACCGATTGGTCTACTTCTACGAGGCGGGAACCCTGACCATCCTGCAGTTCCGTTACCACTATGACGATTAGGCCAAGCGCCCACAAAAAAGGAGAGCCGAAGCTCTCCTTTTTTGTTAGATCGGTGTCAGCCGATGGTCATCAGGCTGGCGTTACCACCCGCTGCCGCGGTGTTCACACTCACCGCCCGCTCGATCACCAGGCGCTCCAGGGCGATCTGGTGATCGCCGCTCGACAGCCCATGCACGCCGACGATCGCGCCGGCACGCTTGGCCACCTGCTCGCAGACGCCGCGCAACTGGTCGGAGTGACCGTGGTGGATGACCGCGTCAAAGGCGACCTCATCCTTGCTCCAGTCAGCCACCAGCTTGATCTTCGCTTGCAGCTCCTTCGGCAGACGAGCGCGCACGGTCTTGGCCGGCTCGCCGTCCTGGAACACCGCCGAGCTACCCACGGCCAGCACCGCTGCCAGCTGGGCCAGCAGGTCGGCCTCGTTGTCGGCCAGGCACAGCACGTGTTCGCGTGGCAGCACGCTGTAGGTGTTGCGCTCGCCGGTCGGGCCTGGCAGCACGCGGGTGATACCACTCTGCGACTGCTCGGCGAACTGCTCGCACAGCGCGGCCAGGTCGCTCATCTGGCTGCTGGCCGCCCAGGTCTTGAGGGTTGTCAGCGGCTTGAGCTGCTGGTCGCGCAGGGTGGTGTCGGCCTGGCTGCGCGCATCGTCGGCCTGGAAGTGGCGGGCGATGGCATCGGCCGGGCGGGTCGACAGCAGGCGGTACAGGTACAGCGGGCCGCCGGCTTTCGGGCCGGTGCCCGACAGGCCTTCACCGCCGAACGGCTGCACGCCGACCACGGCGCCGACGATGTTGCGGTTGACGTACATGTTGCCGGCGTTGACGTTGTCCACCACCTTGGCGATGGTCTCGTCGATGCGGGTGTGCACGCCTAGGGTCAGGCCGTAGCCGGAGGCGTTGATCTGCTCGATCAGCTGGTCCAGGTCCTTGCGGTTGTAGCGCACCACGTGCAACACCGGGCCAAAGATCTCGCGCTTGAGCTCGTCGAAGCTTTCCAGTTCGATCAGGGTCGGCATCACGAAGGTGCCGCGCTTGATCTCCTCGCCTTCGGCGATAGCCACCTGGTAGACGGTGCGGCCTTTGTCGCGCATGGCCTGGATGTGCTTCTCGATGCCCGCCTTGGCTTCGGCGTCGATCACCGGGCCGATGTCTACCGACAGGCGCTCGGGGTTACCCAGGCGGCTTTCGGCCATGGCGCCCTTGAGCATCTCGATCACGCGGTCGGCGGAGTCTTCCTGCAGGCACAGCACGCGCAGGGCCGAGCAACGCTGGCCGGCGCTGTCGAAGGCCGAGGACACCACGTCGATCACCACCTGCTCGGTCAGCGCCGAGGAGTCGACGATCATGGCGTTCTGGCCGCCGGTCTCGGCGATCAGCGGGATCGGCCGGCCCTGGTTGTCCAGGCGCCCGGCGATGTTGCGTTGCAGCAGGCGGGCGACTTCGGTGGAACCGGTGAACATCACACCTTTGACACGCTCGTCACCGACCAGGCCGGCACCGACGGTTTCGCCCTGGCCAGGCAGCAGTTGCAGCACGCCTTCCGGGATGCCGGCTTCCAGCAACAGGCGCACGGCCTGGGCGGCGACCAGCGGGGTCTGTTCGGCTGGCTTGGCCAGTACCGGGTTGCCGGCGGCCAGGGCCGCGGCCACCTGGCCGGAGAAGATCGCCAGCGGGAAGTTCCACGGGCTGATGCACACCACCGGGCCCAATGGGCGGCAGCTGTCGTTGCGCAGATCGTTGCGTGCCTGCACCGCGTAGTAGCGCAGGAAGTCCACCGCCTCGCGCACTTCGGCGATGGCGTTGGCGAAGGTCTTGCCGGCTTCGCGCACCAGCAGGCCCATCAGCGGCTGGATATCGGCTTCCATCAGGTCGGCGGCGCGTTCGAGGATCGCGGCGCGCTCGGCCGGTGGGGTGGCCTGCCAGATTGGCGCGGCGTTCAGCGCGCACTGGATGGCATTGTCGACGTCGGCGACGGTGGCTTCCTGCACATGGCCGACCACATCGCGATGGTCGGACGGGTTTAGCACTGCGCTGGCCGGTTGCTCGCTAGTGGCGCAGGCCAGCAGCGGCGTGGCCTTCCAGTCGTTATGAGCGGTGGCCAGCAGGGCGCAGGACAGCGACGCCAGGCGGTGTTCGTTGGCCATGTCGATGCCGGCCGAGTTGGCCCGCTCGCTGCCGTACAGCTCACGCGGCATCGGGATGCGCGGGTGCGGTAGGCCGATGCTGCCTTCCTGGGTGCCCATGCGCTCGATGCTGGCGACCGGGTCGGCGACCAGTTCCTGGATCGAGATCGAGTGGTCGGCGATGCGGTTGACGAACGAGGTGTTGGCGCCGTTTTCCAGCAGGCGACGCACCAGGTAGGCCAGCAGGGTTTCGTGGGTGCCGACCGGGGCGTACACGCGGCACGGACGGTTCAGTTTGCCTTCGGAGACCTTGCCTACCACTTGCTCGTACAGTGGCTCGCCCATGCCGTGCAGGCACTGGAACTCGTACTGGCCCGGGTAGTAGTTCTGTCCGGCGATCTGGTAGATGGCCGACAGGGTATGGGCGTTGTGGGTGGCGAACTGCGGGTAGATGGCTTCCGGCACCGACAGCAGCTTGCGCGCGCAGGCAATATAGGAAACGTCGGTGTACACCTTGCGGGTGTACACCGGGTAGCCTTCCAGGCCCTCGACCTGGGCGCGCTTGATCTCGCTGTCCCAGTAGGCGCCCTTCACCAGGCGAATCATCAGGCGGTGGCGGCTGCGCTTGGCCAGGTCGATGACGTAGTCGATCACGTACGGGCAGCGCTTCTGGTAGGCCTGGATGACGAAGCCGATGCCGTTCCAGCCGGCCAGCGACGGTTCGAAGCACAGGCGTTCGAGCAGGTCCAGCGACAGCTCCAGGCGGTCGGCTTCCTCGGCGTCGATGTTCAGGCCGATGTCGTACTGCTTGGCCAGCAGGGTCAGCGACAGCAGGCGCGGGTACAGCTCGCTCATCACGCGCTCGTACTGGGCGCGGCTGTAGCGCGGGTGCAGGGCCGAGAGCTTGATCGAGATGCCCGGGCCTTCATAGATGCCACGGCCGTGCGAGGCCTTGCCGATCGAATGGATCGCCTGCTCGTAGGAGGCCAGGTACTTCTGCGCGTCGTGCTCGGTCAGCGCGGCTTCGCCGAGCATGTCGTAGCTGTAGCGGAAACCCTTGGATTCGAACTTGCTGGCATTGGCCAGCGCCTCGGCGATGGTTTCGCCGGTGACGAACTGTTCGCCCATCAGGCGCATGGCCATGTCGACGCCCTTGCGGATCATCGGCTCGCCGCTCTTGCCGATGATGCGGGTGAGCGAGGAGGTCAGGCCGGATTCATTGTGGGTGCTGACCAGCTTGCCGGTCAGCAGCAGGCCCCAGGTGGCGGCGTTGACGAACAGTGACGGGCTGTTGCCCAGGTGCGGCTGCCAGTTGCCGGTGCTGATCTTGTCGCGGATCAGCGCGTCACGGGTACCTTTGTCGGGGATGCGCAGCAGCGCTTCGGCCAGGCACATCAGCGCCACGCCTTCCTGGGACGACAGCGAAAACTCCTGCAGCAGGCCCTGGACGATGCCAGCGCGGCCGCCGGCGCTCTTCTGGTTGCGCAGCTTGTCGGCCAGGCTTGCGGCCAGCTTGTTGGTGGCTTCGGCCTGGGCCGCCGGCAGGCGTGCCTGCTCCAGCAGCATTGGCACCACTTCCTGTTCGGGGCGGCGGTAGGCAGCGGTGATCGCCGAGCGCAGCACCGATTGCGGCAGGATGCTTTCGGCGAACTCCAGGAAGCACTGGTGGGCGTGCTCGGCCGGGGCTTCGCCGGCATCGTCGCCGAGTGCGGCCGCGTGGCCATTGAGTTCGTTCAGGGTGGCGCCACCCTCGAGCTTCTCGAGATAGTTGAAAATCGCTTGCTTGATCAACCAGTGCGGTGTGCGGTCGATGGACTGCGCAGCTGCTTTGAGTCGCTCACGGGTCGGGTCGTCGAGTTTGACCCCAAGGGTGGTCGTCGCCATTTCTTATCCTCGTTATTGCCACGGATGTGGCCTAAGCTGACGGCAAGATTAGCCTGTAGGACAATTCGGGTGCAACCGGGTGCAACCCTAATTTTTCAAGGTAAAGGTGCTACTCGTCTGAAGGGTGTTTCCGTACAACCGAAACGGTCTTTATTGGCGCTTTTTGTTATGTAAAACGCTGTGTTTGCTCCGAATTGGAGCAAGAATGCGGTTTTATCTGAAAATGCAGGGTTGGGTGCAACTGGCAAATGAAAAATGGTTGCACCTCGTTCACGTTGTTGCATAGGATTCGCCGCCTGGGTGCAACCGTCGTCGTGCACGGCGGGTCGCAAGAGATAAAAACAACGCCAGGGCACAACTCATGGGCAATCCACTAACGATCACTTTCGTGGTCTACATTGCGGTAATGGTGCTGATCGGCTTTGCCGCCTATCGCTCCACCAAGAACCTTTCCGACTACATTCTCGGCGGCCGTAGCCTCGGCAGCGTGGTTACCGCGCTTTCCGCCGGCGCATCGGACATGAGCGGCTGGCTGTTGATGGGCTTGCCGGGCGCCATCTACTTCGCGGGCCTCTCCGAAGCCTGGATCGCCATCGGCCTGACCGTCGGCGCCTACCTCAACTGGCTGTTCGTTGCCGGCCGCCTGCGTGTGCAGACCGAGCACAACGGTGACGCCCTGACGCTGCCGGACTACTTCTCCAGCCGCTTCGAAGACCAGAGCGGCCTGCTGCGGATCATCTCCGCGATCGTGATCCTGGTGTTCTTCACCATCTACTGTGCCTCTGGCATCGTTGCCGGTGCCCGCCTGTTCGAAAGCACCTTCGGCATGTCTTACGAGACCGCGCTGTGGGCTGGCGCTGCGGCAACCATCGCCTACACCTTCATCGGTGGTTTCCTGGCAGTGAGCTGGACCGACACCGTGCAGGCGTCGCTGATGATCTTCGCGCTGATCCTCACGCCGATCATCGTGCTGATTTCCACCGGAGGCTTCGACACCACGTTCCTTGCCATCGAGGCGGTGAACCCGGCGCACTTCGACATGTTCAAGGGCGCCACCTTCATCGGCATCATCTCGCTGATGGGCTGGGGCCTGGGCTACTTCGGCCAGCCGCATATCCTGGCGCGCTTCATGGCCGCCGACTCGGTCAAGTCGATCGCCAAGGCGCGCCGTATCTCCATGACCTGGATGATCCTGTGCCTGGCTGGTACCTGCGCCGTGGGCTTCTTCGGCATCGCCTACTTCTCGGCGCACCCGGACCTCGCTGGCCCGGTCACCGAGAACCACGAGCGTGTGTTCATCGAGCTGGCCAAGATCCTGTTCAACCCATGGGTCGCCGGTGTGCTGCTGTCGGCCATCCTGGCGGCGGTGATGAGCACCCTGAGCTGCCAGCTGCTGGTGTGCTCCAGTGCCCTGACCGAGGACTTCTACAAGTCGTTCCTGCGCAAGAACGCTTCGCAGCGTGAACTGGTTTGGGTCGGCCGCCTGATGGTGCTGGCCGTCGCGCTGATCGCCATCGCCATGGCCGCCAACCCCGAAAACCGCGTGCTGGGCCTGGTGGCCTACGCCTGGGCTGGCTTCGGCGCCGCCTTCGGCCCTGTTGTGCTGCTTTCGGTGCTGTGGAAAGGCATGACCCGCAATGGCGCGTTGGCGGGCATCGTGGTCGGTGCGCTGACCGTGATTGTCTGGAAGCAACTGGGTACCGGCCTGTACGAGATCATCCCGGGCTTCCTGTTCGCCAGCATCGCCATCTTCCTGGTGAGCAAGCTGGGCAGCCCGTCGAACAGCATGGTTTCGCGCTTTGAAACCGCTGATGCGCAGTATCACGCCGACAAGTAACGCCTGCTGAACTGGCGTCGCCTTCATCGCCGGCAAGGCGGCTCCCACAGGGATAAACTCAAATCTGTGGGAGCCGGCTTGCCGGCGATGGGGTTCAAATCGATCGACCGCCGTACCTGACGTCTCCCTCGCGACAAGGTAAACTTGCCGCCCCCGCAGGAGCCGCCATGAACTATCGTCACGCCTTCCACGCCGGCAACCACGCCGACGTCCTCAAGCACATCGTGCTCACCCGCCTCATCGCCCTGATGTCGCGCAAGGAGCAGCCGTTCGCCTACATCGATACCCACGCAGGGCTTGGCCTGTACGACCTGCAGGGCGATCAGGCGAGCCGTACCGGTGAGTACCTCGAAGGCGTCGCCCGCCTGTGGAATCGCGATGACCTGCCGGCCGTCACCGCCGACTATCTGGGCGTCATCAAGCGCCTGAACAAGAATGGCGAACTGCGCTATTACCCGGGCTCCCCTGAGCTGGCCCGGCGCTTGATGCGTGAACAGGACCGTGCACAGCTCAACGAAAAGCACCCTGAAGACGGCGTGCTGCTCAAAGAGAACATGAAGAAGGACCCGCGAGTCACCGTGCACCTGGGCGAGGGCTGGCATATCCCGCGGGCGCTGCTGCCGGTGCAGGAAAAACGCGCGATCATGCTGATCGACCCGCCGTTCGAGCAGGCCGACGAGCTCAAGCGCTGCACCGTGGCGATGAAGGAGGCGATCGGTCGCATGCGCCAGACCGTCGCGGCCATCTGGTACCCGATCAAGGACCAGCGTTCGCTGACCCGCTTCTACCAGGACCTCACCAGCACCGGCGCGCCCAAGCTGTTGCGCGTGGAGCTGTATGTGCATCACCAGGACAGCCCGCAGGGCCTGAATGGCTCGGGCCTGGCCATCGCCAACCCACCGTGGGGCCTGGAGGATGAGCTCAAGACGCTGCTGCCGTGGCTGGCCAAGGAGCTGGCGCAGACCGCCGGCAGCTTCCGCATGGACTGGCTGATCGCCGAATAAACAGGCGTCGCAGGCAGCGTGGGAGCCGCGATGCGGCGGCCCGACTTGCCCGGCGATGGCGTCAGCAAATCCAGCGCCATCGCGGGGCAAGCCCGCTGCCACGTCCATGCATCGCGTCAGGCGATCTTTGCGTTATAATCCCGCCCTTTAGCCGCCATCCGCCTGAATGGCCGGTGGCGCACTTCATACCGATTTGAGAGGCTAACCCCTTGGCACTGACGATTCTTGGCCTGTCCGGCGCCCTTAGCCATGACCCTTCCGCGGGCCTGTACATCGACGGCAAGCTGATTGCCGCCGCCGAAGAAGAGCGCTTCGTGCGTGACAAGCATGCGAAGAACCGCATGCCCTACGAGTCGGCGAAGTTCTGCCTGGAGCAGGCCGGCATCAAGCCGTCGGACGTCGACGTGGTGGCCATTCCTTTCGCCCCGATCAGCCTGTTCGGCAAGGCCCGCTGGCACTACGCCAAGCGCTACTGGTACGCCCCGGATCGCGCTCTCGACGCGCTGCTGATGGGCAACCGCCGTTACAAGCGCTACCGCAAGAAGATCGTCTGGTGCCTGGAGCAGCTGGGCTTCGATCCGAAGAAGATCAAGATCGAACCGGTCGAGCACCACCTGGCCCACGCCTCCAGCGCCTACCATTGCTCGGGCTTCAAAGAGAAGACCGCGATCCTCGGCATCGACGGCAAGGGCGAGTACGCCACTACCTTCTTCGGCTATGGCGAAAACGGCAAGATCCACAAGATCAAGGAATTCTTCGACCCGGACTCCCTGGGTGGCCTGTATGGCGCGATCACCGAGTTCCTCGGCTTCGAGATGCTCGACGGCGAGTTCAAGGTCATGGGCATGGCGCCGTATGGCGATGCCAGCAAATATGACTTCTCGCGCCTGGCCAGCTTCGAAAACGGCGAACTGGTGATCAACACCGAGTACGCCAACGTCATCGGTCTGCGCCGCTATAAAGAGAAGGGCAAGGGCTTCTACTTCTCGCCCAAGCTGATCGAGTGGCTGGGTCCGAAGCGCGAAGGCGACATCGCCGACGAGCCGTATATCCACTATGCGGCGAGCATGCAGGCATTGTTCGAGAAGCTCGCCCTGCAGATGATCGACCACTACCTGGGCGATACCCTGAAAGAGACCGGCAAGCTGGCCTTCGCCGGCGGCTGTGCGCTGAACGTCAAGCTGAACCAGAAGATCATCGCCCGTGACGACGTGAAGGAGCTGTTCGTCCAGCCGGCCTCCGGTGACGCCGGTACCGCAGTGGGTGCTGCTGCCTATGTGTCCCATGCCCGTGGCGTGCCGGTCGAGAAGATGGAGCACGTTTACCTCGGCCCTGCGTTCTCCAACGAAGACGTGATCGCCGCCTGCGCCCGTCACCCGAGCAAGCCGGTATGGCGCAAGCTCGAGAACATGCCCGAGCAGATCGCCAGGATCATGGTCGACGGCAACCCGGTTGCCTGGTTCCAGGGGCGCATGGAGTTCGGCCCTCGCGCACTGGGTGGTCGCTCGATCATCGGTTGCCCGAGCGTGCCGGGCGTGGCCGACCGCATCAACCACCAGATCAAGTTCCGCGAGCGCTGGAGGCCTTTCTGCCCGTCGATGCTCGACACCGTTGCGCCGCAGATGATCAAGATCGATCATCCGGCGCCGTTCATGACCTTCACCTTCGAAGTAGCTGAAGAGTGGAAGACCCGTGTGCCGGAAGTGGTCCACGAGGACGGTACCTCGCGCGCCCAGGTGCTCAAGCGCGAGTACAACCCGCGCTACTACGACATGATGAAGGCGCTGGAAAACCTGACCGGCAACGGCGTGTCGCTGAACACCTCGCTCAACCGCCGTGGCGAACCGATGATCTGCTCGCCGACCGATGCCCTGAATATGTTCTTCGGTTCGGACCTGCAGTACCTGATCATGGAAGACATCCTGGTGGTCAAGGAAGGCGCCGCGCCGTATGACCAGCCGCTCTGAACCGCGGATCCTGCAGTTCTGCCATGGCTATGACGGGCCGTTCCTCGACTGCGCCCGTCAATATGCCAGCCTGTTCCAGGGCAGCGGCTACAAGGTCACCACCGTGTTCCTCACCGGGGCGGCTGACGCGCAGGTCGCGGCTGGCTGCGCCTCGGACGAGGTGTTGTTCCTGGAGTTCAGCTCCAAGGCCGTGCGCGGCCTGAAGCTGGGCGCCATCGTCGCGCTGCGCAAGATCGCCGCGCAGCGCAATTTCGCGTTCTGCATCGCCCACCGCTTCAAACCGATCTATGTCGCGCTGCTGGCCACTGGTCTGCCGGTGATCGGCGTACACCACGCGTTTGGCGACTACCAGCGCAAGGGGCGCCGACTGTTTGCCAACCTGTTCCGCAAGCGCCTGAGCCTGCTCGGTGTCTCGGATGCGGTGCGCGACGACATGCGCCGCTGCCTGGGGCGGTGGCCGGCCGAACGTATCCAGACCCTGTACAACCGCATCGATGTCGAGGCATTGCAGGCCAGCCTGGTGCCGCGTGACGAGGCGCGTCGTGTCTTGGGCCTGGATGAACAGGCCTGGGTGGTCGGCAATGTCGGCCGCCTGCACCCGGACAAGGACCAGGCCACGCTGTTGCGCGGCTTCGCCGAGGCCTTGCCTGGCCTGCCGGCTGGCGCGCGGCTGGCAATCCTGGGCAAGGGGCGTCTCGAGGCACCGCTCAAGGCATTGGCCAGTGAGCTGGGCATTGCCGGGCAGGTGGACTTCCTCGGCCAGGTGCCGGACGCCCGCCGTTACTTCAGCGCCTTCGATGTGTTCGCGCTGAGCTCCGATCATGAGCCTTTCGGCATGGTCCTGCTCGAGGCCATGGTGGCGGGCGTGCCGCTGCTGGCCACCGCCTGTGGCGGCGCTCGGGAGGTGGTCGAGGGTGTGGGCGTGCTGTTCCCGCTGGGCGATGCCGCGCAGCTGGCCCAAGGCCTGAAGCATATGGCCGGGCTGGACGCCGGGCAGCGCGAGGCCTGTGCTTTGCACATGCTACAGCGCCTGCGGCAGCGTTTCAGCGACCAGGCGGTGCGCGATGCCTTCTGGCAGTTGCCGCAGATGCGTGCGCTGGTGGCGGAGGCCTGATGCTCAATCACCTCAAGGCCTGGCGCGAGCGCGGCTGGCAAGTGGTCGACGCGGCCGAGTACAACGATGCCTGGCAGCGTTTCGGCGGCAGTGTCGCCACGCACCCGCTGGTGGTCGAGCAACTGGCGGACCTGGCCGGGATCCCGGTGCGTTACCTCGGTTGGTTCCAGGGCGGCGAGCTCAAGGCCGCGCTGCCGACCTGGGCGCGCCACCTGGCGCTGTCCAAGGATGTACTCAAGCGCGAAGGCAAGAAAGGCCTGTTCGACCTGGGCAATGCCGAGATCATCCTGCCGGCCGCTGCCGATGCCGGGGCGCCGCTACGGCACGCCGGTCGTTACCTGTCGGAGCTGAACCAGGGCCGTTTCGCCGGCCTGAAGGCGCAGCCTGAGCAGTTGGCCATGGCGCGTGCGCATGAGGACCTGTCGAAGAAGTTCCGCTATAACCAGCGCCGTGAGCTGCGCCTGCTGGAAGAGGCTGGCGGCCAGGTTCGACCGATTGGCGATTTCACTGCAGCCGAGATCGCGGCGATGTACTGTGAATTGTTCCAGCGTCGCTGGGGTTTCCCGGCCACCGGTGCCGCCCGCATGGCCGAAGTGATCGAGCGCCTGCGCGAACTGTTGATTGGCTCCGTGTTGTTCCTGGAGGGGGCGCCGATCGCGATCCAGTTGGTGTATCGCGTCGAGGCGCCACAGTGGATCAGCGTTGAATATGTAAACGGCGGTGTCGACCCAGACACCAAGGCTTTCAGCCCAGGTAGCGTACTGAGTTTCCTCAATACCCAGGCTGCCTGGGAGGATGCCAATGCCCGCGGCAAGGCGCTGCGGTTCTCCTTCGGCCGGGCCGATCGAGAGTACAAGGATCGTTGGTGCAAACCCGTCAACGTCTTCCAGGTCTGAACATGAGCGCCAACAAGCAGCAACTGCTCAAACGCCATCGCAAGCGCAAGCGGGTGATCCTGCTGGTATTGCTTGTCGCGCTGTTGCTCACGGCGCTGTGGGCCTGGTGGCTGCCGCCTTTGCTCGCCGTGCTGCTGTGGGTTGCCCATGAGGCCTGGTTTTCCGACCACCTGTTCTACGTGCCCGGCAGCGACTACCAGTACGATTTGCAGGCCAGCGAGCGTCATGCGCTGCGCAGCCATGACGGGGTGCTTGCGTTGCCGGGCGATTGCCTGTTGGGCGGCAGCGAGACCCTGTTGCTGCGGGTGAATTTGCGCGCCGGTTGGTTGGGGCGCCTGTTCGACCCAGCGGTGCGCATCGAAGGTGGCGTCGCCGATTGCCAGGCCTTCGAGCGTGGTGTCCGTGGTGTGCGCTACCTCAATCTGGGTGGCCAGGCCGAGGCGCTGAGCGCCGGGCGTCTGCGCCTGAGTGGCCGGCACTGCCGCGTGGCGCCGGAGGTGGAGTTGCTGGTTTTCCGTCACGCCGACTATCTGGCCAGCTCGCTGATGGTCATCGCACCCCATGCCGACGATGCCGAGCTTGCGGCTTTCGCCGCTTATGCCCAGGCAAAAAGCAGCTGGATCGTGACCCTGACCGCAGGCGAGATCGAGAACGCGCATTATCGCGAAACCTTCGGCCTCGACCTGGTCGAGGCGGCCCGGCTCAAAGGCGAGTTGCGCAGTTGGGACAGCATCGCGGTACCCCGCTGGGCCGGGGTGCCTTCCAACCAGTGCGTGCAACTGGGTTATTTCTGCATGCAGTTGCGGGCCATGCAGGCTGAGCCCGAGGCAGTTGTCGCATCGCGCGAGGCCGATCTGGTCGACACCCGGCCATTCCGCCGTTTCAACGAGGTCGCGCTGCGCAGCGATGCCGATGGCCGGCCGACCTGGAACAACCTGGTCCAGGACCTGCGCGAGCTCATCGAGCATGCGCGCCCGGCAACCATCGTGATGCCTCACCCGACGCTCGATCCACACCCGGATCACGTGTGCGCCCATGAGGCCCTGCAGCAAGCGTTGCGAGGGGCGAGTTGGCAGCCGCAAACCTTGCTGTTGTACGCCAATCACCTGCACGACAATGACCGCTGGCCGATGGGCGATGCCGGTACCGGGGTGCCTTTGCCACCGTTCTTCGATGCGGGCCTGCCCATGCGTCCCTGGGTGCTGGGGGTTGGCGAGCAGCAGCAGAGGCAAAAGGCCATCGCTTTGGGTATGATGCACGACCTGCAGCCTGCGGCTCCATTCAAACGCAGGGTTCGTCGCTTCCTGCAGCGCTGCCTGGCCGCCCGGCGCTGGCCTGCATTCGGTGACAATGAATTCTTCCGCAAGGCCGTACGGCGCCACGAACTGCTGTGGGTCGGTACAGTGATCGACAAGAGAGAGCCACGGTGAAAGTCCTGTTCCTGGTCCAGAAAGAGCAACGCGCCATCCTGGACCGTCTTTACGAAGGCATCGCGGCCGACTGCGAGTGCGACATCCGTTGGCTCACTGGCGACGAGCAGGCCGATCTGCGCAGCTACTTCCATCAGCATGTGCAAGTCGATCAGTACGACCGCATCCTGTTCTTCCTGCGGTTCAAGAAAGAAATCCGCCAGGCGCGTTTCATCCGCACGCTCCCGAACCTGGTGATCCTCGAGCACGACGCCTATCAGAACTATATTCCGTGCAAGTACACCGGCAAGTTCAGCGAGCACTACCGCCAGTTGCCGTGGGCGCGGGTCATCACTTCAGGTGCGGTGGTTACCCGTCGGCTGCGTGATGAAGGTTTCGATGCGGTATTCGTGCCCAAGGGCTACGACCAGGCGCTGCTGCGCAACGAGAACCGCGAGCGCGACATCGAGCTGGCGTTCGTCGGCAGCCTGCGCAGTGTGGCCTACTCGGGCCGCAAGCAGATGCTCGAGTCGATTGCGGCGGTAGAGAACCTGCTGATCACCCGCACCAAGTCGGGCGAGGAATACAGCCAGACCCTCAGCCGTATCCGCTTTTTCGTCAGTGCCGACGTTGGCATGGGCGAGTACATGATCAAGAACTTCGAAGCCATGGCCTGTGGTTGCGTGCTGTTCGCCTACGATCAGGGCGAGGAGGAGAACCAGGCGCTGGGCTTCGTCGACATGCACAATATCGTGCTCTACCGCGACCTTGAACAACTGCGCGAGAAGCTCGCCCAACTGCGGGGCGACCTGGACCTGGCCGAGCGTATCTCGCGCAACGGCCAGCAACTGGCCGAGCAGCGTTATACCTTTCACGCGCTTGGGCAGGCGATCACCGAGGCCATGCGCGCGCCGTTACGCCCGGCCAGCAAACCCGGCCTGGTGGAGCGCCTGTTGCGCGCCATCGGTTTGGCGCGTTAAGCCCTAAACACATCGAGGAAGCCATGATCTTCAGTGAAAACAGCGAGATCACACTGGTGGTGACCAGCTGTGGTCGTTTTGAACTGCTCAAGCGCACGCTGGAGAGTTTCGATCTCTACAACACGGCGCCCATCCGCGAAGTGTTCATCACCGAGGATTCCGGTGACGAGGCGGTGCGCAGCTGCATTCCTGAGCACTGGCGCGAGCACACCACCTTCATCGTCAACAATCCCAAGCTCGGACAGTTGCGTTCGGTGGATGCCGCCTACTCGCAGGTCAAGACGTTCTGGGTGTTCCACTGTGAGGATGACTGGGCGTTCTATCGCCCGGGTTTCGTCGAGCAGTCCCAGGCCTTGCTCGAAGCCGACCCGCAAGCCTTGCAGGTCTGGCTGCGCAGCTTCAACCATGACTTGCAGGTGCACAGTCCCTACGTGTTCCTGGAGGCGCGTCAGGTGCTGCAGGGTATTGCCTTCCACAAGCTGGGTTCGCACAAGGCGGAATGGCAGGGCTTCTCGTTCAACCCGGGCCTGCGCAGGCTCGCCGACTACCAGGCGCATGCGCCGTACGCCGCGCATTCGGGCGAGAAGAGCCTGTCGCGGCTCTACGCCGAGCGTGACCGCTACGCGCTGATCCTCGAGAACGACGCGGTGCTGCACACCGGGTTCGGCGAGCATGTGGAAATGCCGGAAGAGAAGATCAAGAAGGCTCGACGCAAGCGCATGGATCGTATCCGCCTGCTGGGCGTGTTGTTTATTGGACTATTGCTTGGATGGGTGTTGAAGGATGTTTGAAGGGATTGGCAGCGATAACCGCACGAGCCGGCGCTATTTCAGCGCAGCGTTGATCGTGTTCCTGGCCAGCTTCGTGCTGATGGCCTCATCGAAATGGACCAACAACATTTTCTACGCTTTCATTGCGTTGCCTGGCCTGGTGTTCCTGGTTAAGGAGCGTGGTGCGGGGCTCTTCAGCGACAAGCTTGGCCTGGCGTGGCTGGTGTTCCTGCTGTGGTTCCTGGTGCCGGCGGCGATTGCCGGTGAGGGGCAGTTCTACAAGCATATCGTCTATGTGACATTGTTTGTCTTCGTCGTGGCCGGGTTGGTGAATCATGATTTCATGCGTTCCTGGGTATTTGCCCGAGCGCTGTTCTGGATCATCTGCCTGTACATCTTCGCCTATGCGCTTTACGCCTATGCGACGGGGTTGTATGCCTTGGGGCAGCGTGTCGATCTGCTGCCGGCGCGAATGGAAAATGTCATCTACGTCAGTATCTGGCTGCTGTGTGCCTTGGCGCTGGCCATGCCGCATTGGTTGCGCAGGCAGCATTGGGTCGAAGCGTTCGCCGCAGTGGCACTTTCCCTGGTGGCGGTGAGCTTCGTGCTGCAGACCCGCACGGCAATGCTTGGTGCTGCGTTCCTGTTCGCTGCCTGGGCAATTTGGGCGCTGTGGCGCTTCCCCCGAGTCGCTGGTCCTTGGCTGCTGGGGTTCGCGGTGTTGGGGGCTGTGGTGCTCTGGCTGATCAAGGATGCTGGCTGGGTTCATTCGGTCATCGCCCGGGGTGACTCCTTCCGCGGTGAGCTGTTCCGCGTCATGGTCGGCGAGTGGCAGAACTGTGGCTGGGCTCTGGGCTGCGGTGTCGAATTCCATACCGACAAGTTGCTTTCCGGCACCATGCCGATCCAGCACCCGCACAATATCTTCGTTGCCTTGGGGCTTTACACCGGTGGTGTTTCGCTGCTGCTGTTCCTGGTCATCGTGGTGATGACCCTGGTCCAGGCCGTGCGCCTGCGCGACCCGTGGGGCATGTACCTGGCCTGTGCCCTGGTCATGCTCAACTTCGACGGCAGCAAGCTGATTGGTAACCCTGACGAGCTATGGCCGCTGGTCCTGCTGCCGGCAGCCATGGTACTTGGCCGTGGGTTGCAGCAGCGACGTTTGCGCTGATGATGAAGATGGCCGCCTCCGGGCGGCCATCTTCGTTCAGGCCAGTGCGCTGGCCAGGTCCTGGCGGCGGCAGACCTGCTGGCTGGCCAGGTAGGCCTCGATGAACAGGTTGTCGCGGTCACCCAGCAACCATTCCCGATCTTGCCGATACCGCAGCATGTGGCGGAAGTTGCGCTGACGTTGTGATCGGCGAAGTGGCTTGCGGTAGATGCGCAGGTCGGCGACATCGATCAACCCCAGCTTGCCTTCGGGCGTCAGTACCACGTTGCCCAGATGCGCGGAGCGGAAGTACACGCCTGACTCGTGCAGCGTCGCGATGAACTGCCCAAGCTGGTCGCGCAGCTCGGGATGCTCGCCGGGTTGCTCCAGTAGTTGACGCAGCGTATGCCCTGGGAGCGGGTCGTAATGCACGGCATCGCGGGCGATCTCGGCAATCCGGTACACCGCCTTGACCTGTGGGCAGGGGATGCCGCGCGCGGCCAGGGCCTTGCAGTTGTCGGCGAAGCGTCGGGCATAGGGGTACCAGGCTGCCGAGCTGATCAGGCGCTTGCGCCGGAACAGCTTGAGCATCGTGCCGTCGCGCAGGCGCAGGACCTTGTCGCCAGTACCGTCGGCTTCGAGGACGTTAGCGCCCTCGCGCAAGGCAAGGTAGCGGGCGTGGTCAAGTGCGTGCATCTAGCCTCCAGGGCCATGGGTTCGGGACAGCCGCCTATCTTACCTGCAGCGGGCGGTGCGAGACACCGCGTGTGTTATAATCCCGGCTCTTTTTGACCCGACGGATTCTCATGACAGTTCCCGAATCGTCTTCGCCTGCGAGCCTGAAGATCTACCTGCGCCTGCTGGGCTACGTCAAACCCTATATCGGCATCTTCCTGCTGAGCATCGTCGGTTTCGTGATCTTCGCCTCGACCCAACCGATGCTGGCCGGGATCCTCAAGTATTTTGTCGACGGCCTGAGCAACCCCCAGGCGGTGTTGTTCCCCAGCGTGCCTTACCTGCGCGACCTGCAGTTGCTGCAGGCGGTGCCGCTGCTGATCATCCTGATCGCCGCCTGGCAGGGCCTGGGCTCGTTCCTGGGCAACTACTACCTGTCCAAGGTGTCGTTGTGCCTGGTTCACGACCTGCGCGTCGAGTTGTTCAACAAGCTGCTGGTGCTGCCCAACCGCTATTTTGACAACCACAACTCCGGGCACCTGATTTCGCGCATCACCTTCAACGTGACCATGGTTACCGGCGCGGCCACTGATGCCATCAAGGTGGTCATCCGTGAAGGCCTGACAGTGGTGTTCCTGTTCGCCTACCTGCTGTGGATGAACTGGAAACTGACCTTGGTGATGGTGGCGATCCTGCCGCTGATCGCGGTGATGGTGAGTACCGCCAGCAAGAAATTCCGCAAGCAGAGCAAGAAGATCCAGGTGGCCATGGGTGATGTCACCCATGTGGCCTCCGAGACCATCCAGGGTTATCGCGTGGTGCGCAGCTTCGGTGGCGAAAGCTACGAAGAGCGTCGCTTCAACGCTGCCAGCCAGAGCAACACCGACAAGCAGCTGCGCATGACCAAGACCGGTGCGCTTTACACGCCGTTGCTGCAACTGGTGATCTACACCGCCATGGCCACACTGATGTTCCTGGTGCTGTTCCTTCGCGGCGAGGCGTCGGCCGGTGATCTGGTGGCCTATATCACGGCGGCTGGGTTACTGCCCAAGCCGATTCGCCAGCTCTCGGAAGTCAGCTCTACCATCCAGAAGGGCCTTGCCGGTGCCGAAAGCATCTTCGAGCAGTTGGACGAGAAGCCGGAGGTCGATGCCGGCACTGTCGAGAAGGAACGGGTCGACGGGCGCCTCGAAGTGCGCAACCTCAGCTTCACCTACCCCGGCACCGAGCGTCAGGTGCTCAGCGACATCAGCTTCACCGCCGAGCCTGGGCAGATGATCGCCCTGGTCGGGCGGTCCGGCAGCGGCAAGTCGACGCTGGCGGCGCTGATCCCGCGGTTCTACCACCACACAGAAGGGCAGATCCTGCTCGACGGCGTGGAAATCGAACAGTACCGCCTGCGCAACCTGCGTCGCCATGTGTCCCAGGTGACACAGCACGTCACCCTGTTCAACGACACGGTGGCCAACAACATCGCCTACGGTGACCTGGCCGGCGCCCCTCGGGCGGATATCGAGGCCGCCGCCGCCGATGCCTACGCCAAGGAGTTCGTCGACCAGTTGCCCAAGGGCTTCGATACCGAAGTCGGCGAGAACGGTGTGCTGCTCTCCGGTGGCCAGCGCCAGCGCCTGGCGATCGCGAGGGCGCTGCTGAAGAACGCGCCACTGCTGATCCTCGACGAGGCGACCTCGGCCCTGGATACCGAGTCCGAGCGCCACATCCAGGCGGCGCTGGATCACGTGATGGAAGGTCGCACCACCCTGGTGATCGCCCACCGCCTGTCGACCATCGAGAAGGCCGACCTGATCCTGGTGATGGACCAGGGCCGTCTGGTGGAGCGTGGCACCCACGCCGATCTGCTCCAGGCCAATGGCCATTATGCCCGCCTGCACGCCATGGGCCTGGATGAAGCGGAAAAGGCCGACATCACCTGATCGGCCGTATGGTGGGGCCTTCGCGGCCCCGCCAGTCAATCGATACAGCATTGCCGCGGTTGGCCGTAAAGCCCTGCGCAACCCTGTGCTAATATCCTGCCCCTGTTCACTTTTCCAATGATGGGTTGCCCATGAAGTTGTCCATGCCGCGTTTCGATCAAGCCCCGGTATTGGTGGTCGGCGATGTCATGCTCGACCGCTACTGGCATGGCGGTACTTCGCGTATCTCGCCTGAGGCGCCGGTGCCGGTGGTCAAGGTCGATCAGATCGAGGACCGTCCCGGCGGCGCCGCCAACGTGGCCTTGAACATCGCCGCCCTCGGTGCTCCAGCCGCGCTGGTTGGTGTCACCGGCCAGGACGAAGCCGCCGACAGCCTGGCCAACAGCCTGCAGGCGGCGGGCGTGCGCTCGATCTTCCAGCGCATCGCCCATCAGCCGACCATCGTCAAGCTGCGGGTCATGAGCCGCCACCAGCAGTTGCTGCGCATCGATTTCGAAGAACCCTTCGCCACCGATCCGCTGTCGCTGGGGGCGGAAGTGGATGCCTTGCTCGAAGGGGTCAAGGTGCTGGTGCTGTCCGACTACGGCAAGGGCGCGCTGAAGAATCACCAGTCGCTGATCCAGGCTGCCCGCAGCAAGGGCATCCCGGTGCTGGCCGACCCCAAGGGCAAGGATTTCTCGATCTACCGCGGCGCCAGCCTGATCACCCCGAACCTCAGCGAGTTCGAGACCATCGTCGGCCGTTGCGCCGACGAAGCCGAGCTGGTGGCCAAGGGCCTGAAGCTGCTCGAGGAGCTGGACCTGGGCGCGCTGCTGGTGACCCGTGGCGAGCACGGCATGACCTTGCTGCGCATCGGCCACCCGGCGCTGCACCTGCCGGCCCGAGCCCGTGAGGTGTTCGATGTCACCGGTGCCGGCGATACGGTGATTTCGACGCTTGCCGCCGCCATTGCCGCCGGCGAAGACCTGCCTCATGCGGTCGCCTTGGCTAACCTGGCTGCCGGCATCGTCGTCGGCAAGCTGGGTACCGCCGCTATCAGCGCACCCGAACTGCGCCGGGCGATCCAGCGTGAGGAAGGCTCCGAGCGCGGTGTGCTGGGGTTGGAGCAGTTGCTGCTGGCGATCGATGATGCCCGTGCGCACAACGAGAGCATCGTCTTCACCAATGGCTGCTTCGATATCCTGCACGCAGGCCATGTAACTTACCTGGAGCAAGCCCGTGCCCAGGGGGACCGTCTGATCGTCGCCATCAACGACGATGCTTCGGTCAGCCGCCTGAAAGGGCCGGGCCGTCCGATCAACAGCGTCGATCGGCGCATGGCCGTGCTGGCCGGGCTCGGTGCGGTGGACTGGGTCATCAGCTTCCCTGAGGACACCCCCGAGAACCTGCTGCGCCAAGTCAAGCCGGATGTGCTGGTCAAGGGCGGCGACTACGGTATCGACCAGGTGGTCGGCGCCGATATCGTCAAGGCCTACGGCGGCACGGTGAAGGTCTTGGGGCTGGTGGAAAACAGCTCGACCACGGCGATCGTCGAGAAGATCCGCAA
>NZ_JBOBDQ010000069.1:0-28352 GCF_050586565.1 Pseudomonas sp. WC1 | reverse complement strand
AGACAGCCGGCTTGTCTTCCAGCTCCATCCAGTCCGCCAGCACGCGATAGGCCTCTTCCAGGCCCAGGCGCTTGGGCGCCGAAAACAGCTGGATGGTCGCGGTGTCGCCCCAGCCCTTGCGAATCTCCGACTGCACCTTGAGCAAGGTGTTCTTGCCCGCGCCGTGGGTCAGCTTGTCGGCCTTGGTCAGCAGGATGTGCATCGGCATGCCGCTGGCCTTGGCCCAGTCGAGCATCATCTTGTCGAAGTCGGTCATCGGATGGCGGGTGTCCATCATCAGGATGATCCCGCGCAGGCACTCGCGGCTGCCCAGGTAGGCTTCCAGGTGTTTCTGCCAGTGCTGCTTGAGCGGAATCGGCACTTTTGCATAACCGTAGCCCGGCAGGTCGACCAAACGCCGTTCATCGTCCAGACTGAAGAAATTCAGCAGCTGGGTGCGGCCGGGGGTCTTCGAGGTACGCGCCAGGCTGGCGTGGGTCAGGGTGTTGAGGGCGCTGGATTTACCGGCGTTGGAACGGCCGGCGAAAGCCACCTCGTAACCCTGGTCTTCGGGGCATTGTTCGACCTTGGCGGCGCTGAGGGCGAATTTGGCTTTCTGGCAGAGGCCGAGGATGGGGTTCTTGACTTGCATGGGATTTCCGATGTGGGTGTTGCCCAGCGCTGGAGGCGTAGGACCAGGCCTGGCAAGCGGTGTCGTTTCCGTTTGGCTGGCGGAAGTATATAATGCCCCAGTTTTTGTGTGCTCATTCGCCCAGCGAAGGCAATTGAGCATGGGGTGTCGAACAATAGCTCGCGCAACAGAACGCAGCGCGGCCCCCAACCCTGTCAGGTCGTTTCGCATGGCGAAATGGCTGCTTGCTGTCGGTATGTTCCTGCCGTTTTTCAGCGCACAGGCTACACAGGATCCCGAGGCGTTGTACAACCGCACGTGCGCGGCCTGTCACGCCGGACAACTGCCCCAGGCACCCAGAAGCGGTGACCGGGCGGCCTGGGAGCCAAGGCTGGCGCAAGGCATGGCGCAACTGGTGGTGCATGTTACACAGGGTTTCAAGGCTATGCCGCCGCGTGGATTGTGCATGGACTGCAGTGCCGAGGACTACCGTTTGGTCATCCTTTGGATGAGCGGCAGTCCCGATACATAACATTTCACCCTTAGCCGTGTTGGATTAGCTGATGAACAAACTAGTCGTGAGTCTGCTGTTGACCATGGGGGTCGCAGGTGCGGCAACTGCTGCGGGACCCATCAAAGGCGATGCCGCCGCCGGCCAGGCCAAGACAGCTGTCTGTGGGGCCTGTCACAACCCGGACGGCAACAGCCTGGCACCGAATTTCCCGAAGCTCGCCGGCCAAGGTGAGCCCTACCTGAACAAGCAGTTGCACGACATCAAGGACGGCAAGCGTACCGTGCTTGAGATGACCGGCATGCTGGCCAATTTCAACGAACAGGACCTGGCCGACATCGCCGCTTATTTCGCTAGCCAGAAAGGCAGCGTGGGTGCCGCCGATCCGAAGCTCGTCGAGCGTGGTCGTGCCTTGTTCAACGGCGGCAACCTGGAGAAAGGCATGCCGGCCTGCACCGGTTGCCATTCCCCCAACGGCGCAGGCATCGCCCTGGCGAAGTTCCCGCACCTCAGTGGCCAGCACGCGCAGTACGTCAGCAAGCAGCTGACCGACTTCCGCGAAGGCAACCGCACCAACGACGGCGACGCCATGACCATGCGCACCATCGCCGGCAAGCTCAGCAACAAGGACATCGAAGCGCTGTCCAGCTACATTCAGGGCCTGCACTGAAATACGCGTTAACACTCGGTTAATGCTTCAGCGCTAAAGATGAAAAGGGCAGCCCGCGCTGCCCTTTTTTCTGTCCGTAGCCGTTACACTACAGAACTCGAGCCCTTCCCGACCTGTCCTACCCAGGTCGCGTCGAGGCGACCAAAGACTGCTCAGGAGTAAAGCATGCGTAAACTGATTCTCAGCGCTGCGCTGGTCGCCGCCAGCGTATTCGGTATGGCCGCCGTCCAGGCTGCGGAGCCTGTGGCCGGCAAGGAATATATCGAGCTGAGCAACCCCGTGCCGGTGTCGGTGCCAGGCAAGATCGAGGTCGTCGAGCTGTTCTGGTATGGCTGTCCGCACTGCTACCACTTCGAACCGACCATCAACCCTTGGGTCGACAAGCTGCCCAAGGACGTCAATTTCAAGCGTGTGCCGGCCATGTTCGGTGGCCCCTGGGATGCCCACGGCCAGATGTTCCTCACCCTCGAAGCCATGGGTGTTGAGCACAATGTCCACAACGCGGTGTTCGACGCCATCCAGAACAAGCGCATGCGCCTGACCAAACCTGAGGAGATGGCCGACTTCCTGGCCACCCAGGGCGTGGACAAGGACAAGTTCCTCGCCACCTTCAACTCCTTCGCCATCAAGGGTCAGGTCAATCAGGCCAAAGAGCTGGCCAAGAAGTACGAAATCACTGGCGTACCGAGCCTGGTGGTCAACGGCAAGTACCGCTTCGACCTGGGTACCGCCGGTGGTCCGGAAGGCGTGCTGAACGTCGCCGACCAGCTGATCGCCAAGGAGCGCGCCGCTAAGTAAGCGGCGAATGCCATGGGCCGCTTTCGCTCAACCCGAAGCGTCGGCCTGCACCAGCCGCAGGTCAACGAACATCACCTGCAGGCCAGCGGCCTGCCGGCCGATGGTCGCCTGCGGCTGCTCAGTTTCAATATCCAGGTCGGTATCAGTACCGAGCGCTATCGCCACTACGTGACCCGCAGTTGGCAGCACTTGCTGCCGCACAACGGGCGAGCCGGCAACCTGCAGAAGATCGGCGACCTGCTCAACGACTTCGACCTGGTGGCCTTGCAGGAAGCCGATGGTGGCAGCCTGCGCTCCGGCTTCGTCAACCAGGTGGAGCACCTGGCCCAGCTGGGGGCCTTCCCCTACTGGTACCAGCAGCTCAATCGCAACCTGGGGCGTTTTGCCCAGCACAGCAACGGTGTGCTCAGCCGCCTCAAACCCCAGCACCTGGAAGACCATCCCCTGCCCGGCCCCTCTGGGCGAGGGGCGATCCTCGTGCGTTTCGGCGAAGGTGCCGACGCTTTGATCGTGGTGATGATGCACCTGGCGCTCGGCTCCAAGACGCGCGCCCGCCAGCTGGCCTATATCCGCGAGCTGATCGGTGGCTATCGCCACCAGATCCTCATGGGTGACATGAACACCCACGCCAACGACCTGCTTGACCATTCGCCCTTGCGGGATCTCGGGCTTGTCGCTCCTCAGGTCGAGGCCACTTTTCCCAGCTGGCGTCCCCAGCGCTGCCTTGACCACATCCTGCTCAGCCCGAGCCTGACACTGGAGCGTGTCGAGGTATTGGCACAGCCAATTTCCGATCACCTGCCCGTCGCCGTCGAGATCCGATTGCCTGATGCCCTGACTGTGGATACGCTGCCGGTCCTGAGTTAGTCCTGCCTGGGCGAATCCTGCACTCAAGTGTTGGGCTTTTCCGCCGAAATCCAGTGATTGCAGGACTAGATGCCACTACCCGTTGCGGATCCAGGCATGACCGAAGAAGCCGAGCGCTGGAAAGAAAAATACCTCAAGAGCATCGAGCAGCAGGAAAAGCTCGAGCGGCGCTGGGAAGCCCGCCTCGACCTGCTGCGTCGTGGCCTGGTGCGCAGCACCCTGGCGGCGGAAGGTAGCGACAAGATCGTGGACCAGTGCATGAAGGAAATGCGCGAGGTCATCCGCAGCGACAATATGGACGCCGGCCTCGCCGGGCTGATTCCGCGCCTGGAAAAAGCCGTGCTCGACTCCGAGCAGCGCCGCGAAACTCGCATGAACCAGGTTAGCGAGGCGCTGACCGCGCTGGTTACCCAGTTGCAGACCTTGCCCCTGCCGGGCGATGTGGCACGTCCGTTGAAAAAGCTGGCGAAGAAGCTCGACGGTGGCGTCAGCCAGTCCCGCGAGCTACCGCCCTTGCTGGGCGAGCTCAGTGGTTTGCAGGGGCGCGCCCTGGATGCTGTGCAAAAGCCCGATGATGAAGCTCGCCCCGGGTTCCTTCAGCGCCTGTTTGGTGGCCGTGACGAGCCCCAAGGGGAGTTGACGACCGCACCTGTTGCCATCGAGGCGACGTCGCCCGCACCCCAGCCAGCCGCTGCAGCCCCGGTCATCGTACCTGAGCCACAGCCCAGGGATGCCGACGAGCTGCACGCCCTGGCCCCTGTCCCTCAGGCCTTGCCCGAAGCGGCACAGGCAGTGGATGAAACGGTGCCCGTCGAGCTGCCTGAAGCGGAAATCGAATTACCCGGCCCGGCGCTGGTTGAAACCACGCCGTTGGTCGTTGCCGATCCGCATCCCGAAGCCGAGCCATCGGTGGCCGCGGTTGCCGAACCTGTACCCGAGCCTTTGACTGTCATCGAGTCGGAGCAAGCCGCAACGGATGAACCGGACACAGTGGCGGAGCTGGTCACCGTCGATGATGGCCCCTATGCCCTGCCCGATGCGGTCGAGCCGCCCTACAGCCAGGTTGCCGCCCATATCGAGCAGACGCTGATCGGCCTGCTCGACGACCTGAGCCTGCCCGAGCGCCACAAGGCCCAGGCCCTGGAGATGCGCGAACGGGTTTCGCGGGGGCTGAACTGGTACGAGCTGATCCCGGTACTGGATGACCTGGCCGTGCTCATGCTGGCGATCACCGACAGCGGCCAGCATGAGTTCGAGGCTTACCTGCAGCAGCTCAACGAGCGCCTGGAAACCTTCCAGAGCCACCTGCACGAAGCCAGCGCCGGCCATGCCGACAACAGCTCCGCCGCCCGAGAGCTCGACAGCCAGCTGCGCGAGCAGGTCGATGGCTTGCAGAGCAGTGTGCAGGGGGCTGCCGATGTCGACAGCCTCAAGCATATCCTGGAGAACCGCCTCGAAGGCCTGTTGGTGACCATGGATGCTCACCAGCACGAGCGTGACCGCCGTGAGCATGAGCTGGCTGGTCGCCTGCACGGATTGGCCGAACGTGTGGCGAGCATGGAGCAGGAGGCACTGGGTTACCGCGAGCACCTTGAAGAGCAGCGGCAGAAAGCGATGATCGATCCGCTGACCGGCCTGCCCAATCGTGCGGCCTGGTCGGAGCGAGTCGAACAGGAAGTACTCGACTGGCAAGAAAACGGCGGCCATCTGGCGATGGCCATCCTTGACCTCGATCATTTCAAGCGCATCAACGACGGCTACGGCCACCTGGCGGGCGACAAAGTGCTCAAGATCGTCGCCGACCAGCTGCGCAAACGCCTGCGTGGCGGTGACTTCATCGCCCGCTTCGGTGGTGAGGAATTCGTCCTGCTGTTGCCGCAAACCTCGCCGCCCGCCGCAGCGCAGGTGGTCGAGGCACTGCGTGCGGCGATCGAAGCCTGCCCATTCCACTTCAAGGGCGAACGAGTGGTGATCACTACGTCCATCGGCCTGAGTGCCTTCCGCGCCGGCGAGCGCGGCGACCAAGTGCTCAAGCGCGCGGACGAAGCCTTGTACCGGGCGAAGGACAAGGGGCGTAATCGCGTCGAGCAGGCATAAGTAACTACCGCTTGTGGGGCGTTGCCCTGAATGAAACTGCGTGACGGAAGGCTGGAACTTCAGCCAGAAACCTCCTATTCATTTCCGTCTTGCGAAGTACTGATCATGAAAATCTCTCGTTTGTTGATGGCGTCCTTGATGACGCTGGCGTTTCACAACCTGGCGTTTGCCGAGCAGGTACTGTTTACCGCACACATCAGTCACAAAGGCACGATTTTGAATCAGTCGCCCACATGGATCACTGAGGTCAAACGGGTCGTGCAGAAGGACTACATGACTGAATACACCCTGCTTCTTGACTCAAAAATCACCCAAAGCGATCCGGCGTTCTGCAGCATGTCGCCCATAGATGTCGGGACTTATGAGCGGCTTTTACACGGGCAGGGCAAAGTGATCGGCAAGCCTTCAGTGGAGATGGTGAGGGTCGCTACGCAGTTGGTGGACCTCAAGGGACCTTCCGGCGATAACTCGATGGCGTTTCAGTTGATGTGCGTTCGCTGAGGCGCAAGGCTTGGAGCACGTTATACTGTAGCGCTGTTGTCGGCTCATCATGGCGTGCTCCCTGCAATGAAAACACTCATCACTGCCTTGCTCCTGCTGGTCCTGGCAGGCTGTTCCAGTGGCCTGCGTATCGACCGCAGCCACCCCTCGGCCAATCAGGACAGCCGCATCCAGTTCGTCGTCGTGCACTACACCAACGCGTCGCTGGAGCGCTCCCTCGCCCTGCTGACCCACGGCGAGGTCAGCAGCCATTACCTTATCGGCGACGGCCCGGCCACTGTCTATCAACTGGTAGACGAGAACCGCCGCGCCTGGCACGCAGGGGATAGCCAGTGGCAGGGGCGCACCTGGCTCAATTCCAGCTCCATCGGCATCGAGATCGTCAACGAGGGCTACACGGACACGCCGACCGGGCGTGTCTGGCACCCTTACAGCGAAGCCCAGGTGCAAGCGCTGATCGCTCTGCTCAAGGATATCGTCAAGCGCAACAATATCGACCCGCGCCACATCATCGGCCATAGCGACATCGCCCCGCTGCGCAAGCTCGATCCGGGCCCGCTGTTCCCCTGGAAGCGTTTGGCCGAGGCCGGCCTGGGTGTCTGGCCGGATAGCGCTGCGGTGGCGCGGCAACAGGCCTTTTTCGAGGTCAACCCGCCAAGCATCAGCTGGTACCAGCAGCAACTGTCGCGCTTTGGCTATGCCATCGACCAGACCGGTGAACTGGACGTGGCCACCCGGCATGTGATCGCGGCCTTCCAGATGCGTTTCCGCCCGCGGCTGTTCGATGGCACGCCGGATGCACAGACCGCCGCGATGTTGCAGGTGCTTAACCGCAAGCGCTGACCCGAACTTTTCGGACGCTTGGCGCGCAAGCGGGCCAATTCACATGCCCAGCGGCTGCGCCAAGCTTTGATTCCGTTGCTATACCTTTGGTATTCAACTGGATGCCACGCATGCTTGCCCTCTTCGCTACGGTGCGTCAATTTTTCCACCGCCCCTGGCTTTTAGCCGCGCTCGCGGCGTTGGCCAGTGCCGGGCTGTTGCTGGCGATCAGCGTCAACGTTGCCTTGCAACAGATGAAACAAAGTGAAAGCGCGCAGATGAATGCCCAGGGCGAGCGTTTCCTCGAGCGCCTGGAGCAGGTGTTCGGCCAATTGCGCGAGGCTGTGGACCAGCTTCAGGCGCAGCCCCTGCGCGGCTGTGATGCGCTGATGCTGACGCAACTGCAACAGGTGGCGCTGAAGTCGCGGTTCATCTATGAAGCGTCCTATGTGGAGGGTACGCGGGCCTGCTCCAACCGCGGCGACGAGCGGATCATCGAGCCCTTGCGCAGCCCGGATATCCAAGGGCCGACCTACAGCTACTGGCTCAATACCACCACTGAACCCAACGAGAATCTCGCGGCCCTGATGCTGGGCCGTGGCCGCTTCGTCGTCTCCACCTCCCGTGGCCACCTCACCGACGTCGTCGACCTGCCGCCCGGTGGCAGCCTGCTGGTGGTGCTGGATCGGGGTACCCGGGCCATCCCCGTGCTGGGCCCGACGCAACCCTGGCCGCCGACCACCGAATGGCCACCTGCGCAGGGCAAATCCTTGATCGAGCTGCCCGACCGCCTGGTCTATCGCATGTCCACCAAATCACCGGACTACCAGTTGGTGCTGATCGCACCGCGGGCGAGCCTGCCACTGAAGCTCAATGGCCTGCTCTGGTTGCTGTTCCCCGGCAGCCTGGTGTTGGCCGGCTGTATCGGCTGGCTGGTGCTGCAACTGATCCTGCAACGCCGCTCGATGAGCTCGGAGCTGCAGCATGCGCTGCGCCGCGGCGAGCTGCAGGTGCTGTACCAGCCGATCTTCGAACTGGACAGCCGCCGCTGTGTCGGTGCCGAGGCCCTGGTTCGCTGGCGCCGCCCGGACGGCAGCCTGACCAGCCCCGAGCTGTTCATCCCCCTGGCAGAGAACACCGGCCAGATTCGACAGATCACCGACTTCGTCCTGCAACGGGTGCTCGAACAGCTGGGGCAGTTGCTGCGGGCCAACCGCCAGCTCTATATCTCGGTCAACTTGGCGGCCTGCGACGTCATGGCGCCGCGTATAGGCCGGGTGGCGGCGCGGTTGCTGGCGCACCATCGTGTAGCCCCCAGCCAGATCGCCTTCGAGGTGACCGAGCGGGGGCTGATCGATGTGGTGGTGGCGCGGGACAACCTGCAGGCCCTGCGCGCTGTCGGGCACCAGGTGCTGATCGATGACTTCGGCACTGGCTATTGCAGCCTCGCCTACCTGCAGACTCTGCCGGTGGACTGCCTGAAGATCGACAAGTCGTTCATTGATGCCTTGGGCCATGACGCCGCCAGCAGCGGCGTGGCGCCGCATATCATCCGCATGGCCCACGACCTGCACCTGCGGGTGATCGCCGAAGGCATCGAGTGCGAGGACCAGGCGGTGCTGCTCAACAGCGAGGGGGTCAACTACGGGCAAGGGTGGCTGTTCGCCCATCCCCTGAATGCCCGCCAGTTTGCCGAGTTGATTACCCGCGGACGGCGCGTGGCTGGGCGGAGGATCGATGATGAGCCTTGAGGTTGGCGCACCCTGAAGGGGGCCACGTCAAACCGGCAGTGCCATGTAGAACTGCGTCCCCTGCCCCGGCCGTGAGAACACGCCCATCCGCCCGCCATGCAGCTGGACGATCTCCTTGCACAGCGCCAGGCCCAACCCTGCCCCGCCCTTCTTGCGCCCGACCTGCACGAACGGCTCGAAGATCCGCCCCTGCTGACCATAGGCGATACCCTCGCCGTTATCCTCGACGCTGATGATCACCCGCTCGGCATGCCGCCGTGCATGCAGGCGGATACGCCCGCCGCTGCCGGTGTGGCGAATGGCGTTGTGCAGCAGGTTGTCGAGCACCCGGTCGAGCTGCGCGACATCGGCCTGAATGCGTGGCAGCGGTGGCTCCAGCTCGCGGATAATCTCGATCTGCTTGCCCGAGGCTTGTTCGACGAAACGCGCCTGGGCGCGCTCGAACAGTTCCTCCAATGAGCAGGGGGCCAGTTCGAGCTTTTGCAAGCCGCTCTGATAGCGGGAAAAGTTGAGCAGGTCGTTGATCAATTGGGTGAGGCGCTGCATTTCCTCGGCAATGGTTTCGAGGAGGTCGTTCTCCCGCGCGTCGGGCGGGAAGCTGACACGTTCGCGCAACAGCCCGAACGCCATGTGCATGCCCGTGACGGGAGTGCGCAGCTCGTGGGAAGCACGCAGTACGAACTCGCTGCGTACCCGTTCGAAGGCGCGTTGTTCGGTGACATCGTGCAACACCATCACCGCGCCGAGAATAGGTCCTTCGGGGTGGCTGACCGGCGTCAGGCTATAGGTCAGCAGCCTGGTCTCTTCATCCACCTCAAGGCTCAGGTCTTCCGGCAGTCGGTCCAGGCTGCCACCGCGCAGCACCTGGCGCAGCTGTTGTTCCAGTTCGGGGCGTTGCAGGGCTTCGGCCAGGCTTACGCCCAGGCGGCTCGGGTCCCAGCCCAGCTGGCGCTGGGCCACCGGGTTGAGGTGCTCCAGGCGCCCTTGGCGATCGATGATCAGCAGGCCGTCGTCGATGCTATCCAGTACCGCTTGCAGGCGCTGCTGGCCAGCCTGCAGCTCATCGACATTGGTGGCCTGGTGCTTGCGCAGGGCGTCGGCCATCAGGCCGAAGCGGCGGGTCAGCAGGTTGAGCTCGGTGGCCTGGGTCACCGGCAGGGTGACGTCGAAGTTGCCCTGGCCGACCTGGTCGGCGGCCTTGGCCAGCGCCTCGATCGGTTGGCCGAAGCGGCGGGCGATGTTGTGCGCGGTGATGAAGCCGAGCACCAGCACGGTGAGGCCCATCAACCCGAGCAGGCCACTGATGAGCAAGGCGTGATCGCGCGATGACTTCTCGGTTCGGGTGATGTGTTCAAGGGCTTGGCGATGTGAGTCCAGCAGATCGGCGCGCACCTGGTTGAAGGTGGCGCCAAGGGGCTGGTCCACCCCCATGCTGCGGGCGGGCGCGGGGCTCTGTCGATAGGCCTGGACGAACGCCTGGTAGTTGCTGGCGGCCTTGCTGAAGCCGGTGCGTTCGCCGCCCTGCTCCAGCCCCTGCTTGAGCAGGGCCTGGAACTGCTCCTGCAAGGTGACGAGGGTGCTTGGGGCGGTGTCCTCGTCGAGGATGAGATTCAGTTGTTCGCCAAGGTTCTGCCGCAGTTTCAGGCCCAGCTCGAGGGTCTCGGTGGTGTCCTGCACCACGCGCTGCTGCAGCGCTGCCATCTGCAGCACACTGAACAACCCCAGCAGCAAGCCCAGCAAGGCCACGGTGACCAGCGCCGAGATGCTCAGGAACAGCCGCGTGCGCAGCTTCATCGGCCATTTCATAGGTTGTACTGCTTGCGCTTGCGGTACAGCGTGGAGGCGTCGATGCCCAAGGTCTTGGCGGCCTGGTCGAGGGTGTCGCTGGTGGCCAGTACCGCGCCGATATGGGCGCGCTCCAGCTCGTCCAGGCTCAGCGCCGCACCGACCCGCGGCGCATTGCCGACGGGTTGTTCAGCCATGCCCAGGTGGCTGATCTCCACACGTTCCTGTGGGCAGATGATGCTGGCGCGCTCGATCACGTTGCGCAGTTCGCGGATGTTGCCCGGCCAGCGGTAGTTGAGCAGCGCGGAGCGCGCTTCGTCGCTGAAGCCACGGGCCGGGCGCGAGTACTCCTTGACGAAGCGCGCCAGGAAACGGTCGGCCAGGGTCAGGATGTCTTCACTGCGCTCGCGCAGGGGTGGCAGGTGCAAGGTGATCACGTTCAGCCGGTACAACAAGTCCTCGCGGAAACGGTTCTCGCGCACCATCTCGTCGAGGTTGAGGTTGGTGGCCGCGAGGATCCGTACATCTGCCCGTCGCGTGACCGGGTCACCGACCCGCTCGTACTCCTTGTCCTGGATGAAGCGCAGCAATTTTGGTTGCAAGGTGAGGGGAAAATCACCGATCTCATCAAGGAACAGGGTGCCGCCATCTGCCTGGCTGACCCGTCCCAGGGTACTTTCGCTGGCACCGGTGAAGGCGCCACGGGTGTGTCCGAACAGCTCGCTTTCCATCAGCTCGGCGTTCAACGACGGGCAGTTGATGGTCACGCAGGCCTTGCGTGCGCGCTTGCTCCAGCCATGTATGGCGCGGGCCAGTTCGCCCTTGCCGGTACCGGACTCACCGAGGATGAGAATGTTGGCATCGGTGGTCGCCACCTGGCGGGCCGTTTCCAGTACCGCCATCATCGCCGGGCTGTGAGAGTCCAGGCCGTCCTTGGGCTTGCGTACTTCCCCTTCGAGTGCCTCCAGTCGCGCCGACAGCTGGCGCACTTCCAGCTGCTTGGCCGTGGCCAGGCGCAATTGGTCGGGGCTGCAAGGCTTGACCAGGTAATCGGCGGCCCCGGCCTGGATCGCGTCCACTGCGGTATCGATGGCCGAGTGGGCGGTGACGATGACCACCCGCATCCACGGCGCCTGGATGCGCATTTGCGCCAATACGTCCAGGCCGTTGTCCTCGCCCAGGCGCAGGTCGAGGAAACACAGGTCGAACACCTGGCGCTGCAGCAGGGTCTCAGCCTGGGCGGCGCTGTTGGCGGTCGCCACGCTATAGCCCTCGTCCTCGAGGCAATAGCGGAAGGTACGCAGGATGGCGGACTCGTCGTCCACCAGCAGAATGCGGCCTTGGTTGTCCTGGGCTGATTCCATTTCCTGCGCTCCTTTGGGATTGATCTCAATTAGTGTCGGAAAAATCGGGCAAGTTGCATGGTCGATTCTGATTGATTCTGTCCCATGCATGCTAGCCGCATGCCTTCATGATGGCTAAGTAGCTGATAAATCTGAAGTTGATTGTGGGTAAATAGTTGGCATGTGGGTTGCGAGAGTCCTGGGTTGAGTGATGCGAAAGGAGGTTCTGTGATGTCCGTTAACCCTCGAATGGCCGTTCTGGCGGCTTGTGTGTTGTCGATCGTCGGCCAGGCCCAGGCCGACCCGGTGCAGGAAGCGCGACTTGAAGGTGCCCTGCAGACGGCCCTGTCCCTTAACACCATGCTCAATGCCTTCCCTATAAAGGTAGAAGTCGATGGCCGGCGGGCTCGGCTTTCGGGCGAAGTGGAAAACCCGGTGGAACGCATGCTGGCCGAACAGGTGGCCCTGGCCACGCGCGGGATCGAGCAGGTGGACAACCAGTTGCGGATCGACCCGGGGCTGGTGGACAAGCCCTTGGAACTGCGTGCCTACGCACAGCGCCTGGAGGACGCCACCCTCGGTGCGGTGGTGCGCGCACGGCTGCTGTGGAGCCGGATTACCGAAAAGGCCCCTATCGAGGTGGAAAGCCGTGAAGGCGTGGTGACCCTGCGCGGCAAGGTGGACAGCCCCGAGGCCAAGGAACTTGCCGGGGTTCTGGCGCGTACCACCGATGGGGTGCACCTAGTCAACAACCTGGTCAGCCTGGACAGCACGGCCCTGGCCAAGGCCAGGGAAAAACCTGTCGATGCCCCAACCGGTCCGCAGCCCAGCGACAGCTGGATCGTCGACAAGATCCAGGCCAGCTACCGCTTCAGCCGTAACCTGGACGGGCTGAACATCAAGGTAGCCAGTGAAGAGGGGTTGGTGAGGTTATCGGGCGAGGTGGTCAGCAGCGAGCAGAAGGCCATTGCCGTGGACGTCGCGAGGCAGATCGTCGGGGTGCGCGGGGTGGACGCCGATCTATTGAAGATCGCCACCAAGGTAGAGGGCTGATCGTGCAAATCGCACGAGCCCTTGCAGGGGCATCGTGCAGGATACGTCCTTCCCGGTTATGTGCGTATTCATTAACTATTTGATTTAAAAGGATTTTCTTAGAGTTTTATGGCTGGCATGCAGGCTGCACTGATCTTCCCAAGAACGGATAACAAGTACTGCAGGAGGAGCCGGCATGAATCGCCCCAACGTCAACCGCACGCAGAGCGCTGTAGTACCCCTGCAGCAGCTGCTGTTCCTCGGCATGGCCCTGCTGCTGACCTTGGCGGTCGGCCTGTTCCATCACAGCTGGCAGACCGCCCGGCTGGCCGAGCAAGTGGCGGCGCAAACTGCGCTGTTGACGCAGCTGCGGGCGACGCCCCACGCCAGCACCTTGGTCAAGGCCACCCAGCCACTGCCCAGCGCCGATACTGCCCCTGCCGTTCTCGACCGCGTCGAGCCTCAGGAACGTTGGGTGTTCTGATACTTCTGACCGATTTCGTACAAGAAAAGGAGAAACATCATGCTGAGTTGGGCTATCACCTTCCTGATCATCGCCATTATTGCCGCAGTCCTGGGCTTTGGTGGTATCGCCGGTGCTGCGACTGGTATCGCGAAGATCCTGTTCATCGTCTTCCTGGTGCTGTTCGTAGCCTCCTTCTTCTTCGGCCGCGGTAGAGGTTGACGACCATGAGCAGGATGCTCCCGAAAGCCTTGGCCGTCGCACTGCTGCTAGGCAGTGGTGCGTCGGCGCTGGCCGCTAATGACGGCCAGGTCCGGGTCAACCAGTTGCTTGGCTCGGACCCCGAATACCAGAAGACCTGGCAGAACACGATAAAGAAAGAAGAGCGCTTGCCCGAATGGGTGATCAACCTCAGCGGCAGCTCGGCGCAGCAGATGTCGGCGGTGACCGAGGACGGCGACCAGTATCTGGTTGGTCCGCTCTGCGAATCCGAGGGCAATTGCACCTACAAGCGCCTGGTCGTTGCCTTCAGCTGGGACAAGGACGAAGCCTACGGCATGCTTGTGGAAGTGCCAGAGGGCTTGCCAGCGGACAAGTCGCCGACCCGCCATGCGGACTACCGCTGGTTGGGCAAGCCGGACGAAGGCATGAAAGCTTTGCTGCAGGAGCAGCTCAAGCGTGACCCGAACTGGTACTGACCAGCGGTCGCGCACTGTAACGCTATAGAAGCTGAACCTTTTTATCTTTCAGGCTTCTATGATGCGCCGCCCCGAGGAGGGACGGCGCATGACCAGGGGGCCGGGCCGTTCTGACTGTTGCAGGGTCGGAGTAGCCTAGGGGTACAGGGAGTGCCTCCATCATGGGCCGGGTCAGGAGAGGGTGGCATCGGAAGTTGCAGGTCGATCGGGTCGGCATAGCAGGACGTGACCGATCTGGCTTCCGAAGCGCCTGTAGGAATTTATCTATCCATACGAGCGACTTTTTAGTTCAGACACATTTTGTCGCTACCGTATATCGAAATTTTTTTAGTTGTCCGACAGGTCAGCCTGTGTGGCATTTCAGCCATTCGGATTGTCGAACACGCCATCAAACCCCCATCTTCCATACCTGCAAATCTGCCGAAAAATGGCGCATTGGCCTTGTTCGGAAATCCGAACGTTGAAAATCAAGGCTTTGGCGATGCTCGATTTCGGCTTCTGGTCTCATGCCGATTCGGTATGGGGTAGTCGTTTCCGGCATTAGACTGCCCCTGCCCACGTCGCAATAGTTGCCGCCTTTTTCCTTGGCCCGAGCGCCAGAAATACTCGCTCGCGGTGTCCTTACAGAGGGGCCCGGAACGGAACATGCAGCCGCCCAGAAGCTTTCAAGCGCTCTGGAACGCGACTTTCCGTCAGGTGCCCGTGACCACTACAACAAAGGGTAATGACATGAAGAAGGCAAAACTGAGCCTCGCCTGGCAGATCGTCATCGGTCTGTTGCTGGGCGTTGCAGTCGGCGCGCTACTGAATCATTTCAGTGCAGAAAAGGCATGGTGGATCAGCAACGTCCTCCAGCCGGCCGGCGATATCTTCATTCGCCTGATCAAGATGATCGTCGTCCCGATCGTGATTTCGTCGCTGATCGTGGGCATCGCCGGGGTAGGCGACGCGAAGAAACTGGGCAGTATCGGCCTGAAGACCATCATCTACTTCGAGGTGGTGACCACCATCGCCATCGTCGTCGGCCTGGTGCTGGCCAACGTGTTCCACCCAGGCGCCGGCATCGACATGAGCACCCTGGGCACCGTCGACATCTCCAAGTACCAGGCCACCGCGGCCGAGGTGCAGCATGAGCACGCGTTCATCGAGACCCTGCTCAACCTGATCCCGTCGAATATCTTCGCGGCGTTGATGCGTGGCGAGATGCTGCCGATCATCTTCTTCTCGGTGATGTTCGGCATGGGCTTGTCGAGCCTGAACGCCGACCTGCGCGAGCCGCTGGTGCGTACCTTCCAGGGCGTGTCGGAGACCATGTTCAAGGTCACCCACATGATCATGAACTACGCGCCGATCGGTGTGTTCGCCCTGATCGCCGTGACTGTCGCCAACTTCGGCTTCAGCTCGCTGCTGCCGCTGGCCAAGCTGGTGCTGCTGGTGTACTTCGCCATCGCCTTCTTCGCCTTCATGGTGCTGGGCCTGGTAGCTCGCCTGTTCGGCTTCTCGGTGATCAAGATCATGCGCATCATGAAAGATGAGCTGATCCTCGCCTACTCCACCTCCAGCTCCGAGACCGTGCTGCCGCGCGTGATCGAGAAGATGGAGAAGTACGGTGCGCCGAAGTCGATCTGCTCGTTCGTGGTCCCGACCGGCTACTCGTTCAACCTCGACGGTTCGACCCTGTACCAGAGCATTGCGGCGATCTTCATCGCCCAGCTGTACGGCATCGACCTGTCCTGGAGCCAGCAGCTGCTGCTGGTGCTGACCCTGATGGTCACCTCCAAGGGTATCGCCGGCGTGCCGGGCGTATCGTTCGTGGTGCTGCTGGCCACCCTGGGCAGCGTGGGCATCCCGCTGGAAGGCCTGGCCTTCATCGCCGGTGTCGACCGCATCATGGACATGGCCCGTACCGCGCTGAACGTGGTCGGCAACGCCCTGGCCGCAGTGGTCATCGCCAAGTGGCAGGGTATGTACGACGCCGAGAAAGGCGAGGCGTACTACAAGTCGCTGGTGCTGGAAAAAGGCAAGAAAGAGGCCGTGGTGGCGGGCAAGACCGTCAACCAGTAAGCCGCTGAGCTGAACGAAGAGCCCCGACAAAGTCGGGGCTTTTTGCGGTCTGAAAGTTGACCGCGGCCGTGTTACCCACACTGGCCCCATCGCCGGCAAGCCGGCTCTCATACGGGTATCGCAAATCCCTGTGGGAGCCGGCTTGCCGGCGATGGGGTGCGAAGCGCCCCCAACAGCGCGTACGTTGATTGCGCTATCATTCGGGCATTTTTCACGGGGGAACACACGGATGCTCAACGGCCTCTGGCTCGGCTTTTTCCTGATTGCGGCCATCAGTGCCCTGGGCCAATGGCTGGTGGGCGGCAATGCCGGCATCTTCGCCGCGATGGTCGAGAGCATCTTCGCCATGGCCAAGCTCTCGGTAGAGGTGATGGTCCTGCTGTTCGGCACCCTGACCCTGTGGCTGGGTTTTCTCAAGATCGCCGAGAAGGCCGGTATCGTCGAATGGCTGGCCAAGGTCCTCGGGCCGTTGTTCGCCCGGCTGATGCCGGAGGTGCCGCCGGGTCACCCCGCCTTGGGCCTGATCACCATGAACTTCGCCGCCAACGGCCTGGGCTTGGACAACGCCGCCACGCCCATCGGCCTGAAGGCCATGCGTTCGCTGCAGGAGCTCAACCCCAGCAGCACCACGGCGAGCAACGCGCAGATCCTGTTCCTGGTACTCAATGCCTCGTCACTGACCCTGCTGCCGGTGACCATCTTCATGTACCGCGCCCAGCAAGGCGCGCCTGACCCGACCATGGTGTTCCTGCCGATCCTGCTGGCCACCAGTTGCTCGACCCTGGTCGGCCTGCTGTCGGTGGCGGTGATGCAGCGCCTGCGCCTGTGGGACCCGGTGGTGCTTGCCTACCTGATCCCCGGCGCGCTATTGCTGGGTGGCTTCATGGCCTTCCTTGGCACGTTGTCAGCGGCCGCGCTGGCCAGCCTGTCCTCGATCCTGGGCAACCTGACGCTGTTCGGCGTGATCATCCTGTTCCTGGTGATCGGCGCGTTGCGCCGGGTGCAGGTGTACGAGGCTTTTGTCGAGGGTGCCAAGGAGGGTTTCGACGTGGCCAAGGGGCTGTTGCCCTACCTGGTGGCGATGCTGGTGGCCGTGGGCGTGCTGCGCGCTTCGGGCGCCCTGGAGCTGGCCCTGGACGGCATTCGCCACGCGGTGACCTGGATGGGCCTGGATACGCGCTTCGTCGAGGGCCTGCCCACGGCGCTGGTCAAGCCGTTCTCCGGCAGTGCGGCGCGGGCGATGCTGATCGAGACCATGCAGACTCAGGGCGTGGACAGCTTCCCGGCGCTGGTGGCGGCGACCGTTCAGGGCAGCACCGAAACCACCTTCTACGTGCTGGCGGTGTACTTTGGCGCGGTGGGTATCCAGCGCGTGCGCCACGCGGTGGGTTGCGCGCTGCTGGCCGAGTTGTCCGGGGTGATCGCGGCGATCTTCGTCTGCTACTGGTTCTTCGCCTGAGCCTGGCTGACAGTCCAGTCGATCACCTGGCGCGCCAGCTGGTCGCTGGCCGTACCGAAGCCGGCGACCACTGCCGGCACTTGCTGGCTGCCTAGCGGCTGGCGTACCTCGAAGCGTTTACTTGCGAGAATGCGCTGGCTGCGGCCCTGCACCAGCCGTGCATCGTAGCGGATCACCACCTCCACTGCCCCGCCCGGGCGGTACTCGCTCTGGAACGCTTGCAGTTCGCCACCCAGCTCGTAGTCCGCCTGCAGGTTACTATCGTCGGCGCTCAGTCGCTGCACTCGGCCATCGCGCTGGAAGCCGTCGAGCAGGCGATTGCGCACCAGCATCGGCGTCGGATCGCTCCAGCGGGCGCCCTTGTAGCTGCTGATCACATCCCCCTGGGGAATGACCGCGATACGCGGTCCGGCCAGGGCTTCGCTGGCCAGTGGCTTGTTCAGGCGCAGCGACCAGTCCAGCGGCGCGGCACTGCGGGCGGTCTGGCTCACCGGCAGGCGATAGATATCCACAGGCTCTGACTGCGGCAGGATCGAGCAGGCCGTAGCCAGGCTCAGGGTGGAAACGAGTGCGGCCCGGCGCAGCGACAGCTTCATGGCTGGAACTCCTTGTTGTTGTCGCGGCCCAGCAGGTAGCCGCTGGGGTCGGCTTCCAGGCGCCGGGAGATGCCCTTGAGCGAGTTGAGGGTCTCGCGCAGTTCGCGGATTGCCGGGGCGATCTGGTTCAGGCCCTGGGCGCTGTCGTCCAGGGACTGGCGGTTGTCCTGCAGCAGGCTGTTGATGGTCGCCGTGCTTTCGGCCAGCGACTGCATGGCCTGCTCGGCGCTGCCGATGGCCTGCTTGCCCTGGGTGCCGAGCAGGCCATTGGCGTTGCGCATCAGGGCCTGGGTCTCGGCCAGGGTGGCATTGGCCTGCTTGCCGACCTGAGCCAGCTGTTCGATGGCCTCGGAAATCCCGCCCTTCTGGTTGGCGAAGGCGCCGGTGGTCTGCTCGAGGTTGGCCAAGGTATTGCTGAGGCGCTCGATATTGCTCGAAGAGAACATCTGGTTGGCGTTGTGCAGCAGCAGGTTGATGTTGGTCACCAGGTCGCTGCTGTCGTTGAGCAGGCGCGAGATTGGCGATGGCGAGGCGACGATTACCGGCAGCTTGCCGTCCTTGCCCTTGAGTTCCGGGCTTTGCGGCGTGCCGCCGCTGAGCTGGATGAACGAGTTGCCGGTCACCCCCGCCAGGGTCAGCTTGGCCTGGGTGTCCTCCTTGACCGGCGTGTCGCCGCTGAGGCGCACGCGAGCCAGGACCCGGCGCGGGTCCTTCGGGTCCAGGCGCAGGCTGCTGACATCACCGACCTTGATGCCGTTGTACTGCACCGGGCTGCCGCGGGACAGGCCCGAGACCGCCTCGTTGAACACCACTTCGTAGTCCTTGAAAGCGTCGTCGACACTGGACTTGGTCAGCCACAGGCCGAACAGCATGGCGCCCGCCACCACCAGCACGGTGACCAGGCCGATCAGGACATGATGAGCTCGGGTTTCCATCGTTCAGCGCTCCTGGCGGGCGCGCAGGGCGGCGTTTTCGGCCGCCCGGCCACGCGGGCCGTGAAAATATTCGTGAATCCAGGGATCAACGGTCTGCTCGACCTCGGCCAGGGGCCCGGCTACCAGCACCTTCTTCTGCGACAGCACCGCCACCCGGTCGGTAATGGTGTAGAGCGTGTCCAGGTCGTGGGTGATGAGGAACACCGACAAGCCCAGGGCGTCGCGCAGGGTGAGGATCAACTGGTCGAAGGCGGCGGCGCCGATCGGGTCGAGGCCGGCGGTGGGCTCGTCGAGGAACAGGATGTCCGGGTCCAGGGCCAGGGCGCGGGCCAGGGCGGCGCGCTTGATCATGCCGCCGGACAGCGAGGCCGGGTACTTGTCGGCGGCGCTGATCGGTAGCCCGGCCAACGCCAGCTTGACCCCGGCCAGGTGCTCGGCGTCGGCCCGCGACAGCCCGGCATGCTCGATCAGCGGCAGGGCGACGTTCTCGGTAACGGTCAGGGAGGAGAACAGCGCGCCCTTCTGGAACAGCACGCCGAAGCGGCGTTCGACCAGCGAACGCTGGTTTTCGTCGAGCGTGGCCAGGTTCTGGCCGAACACCTTGACCGTGCCTTCATTGGGCCGGCGCAGGCCGACGATGCTGCGCAGCAGCACCGACTTGCCGCTGCCCGAACCGCCGACCACGGCGAGGATCTCACCGCGGTACAGGTCCAGGTCGAGGTTCTCGTGCACGCTCTGGCTGCCGAAGCGGTTGCACAGGCCCCGGGCTTCGATCACCGCTTCAGTCACCAGCCCATCTCCATGAAGAACAGCGCGGCCACCGCGTCCAGCACGATGACCACGAAGATCGATTGCACCACGGCGGAGGTGGTGTGGGCGCCCACCGACTCGGCGCTGCCGCTGACCTTGAAGCCCTCCAGGCAGCCGATGGCGGCGATCAGGAAGGCAAAGAATGGCGCCTTTGCCATGCCCACGAGGAAATGCTGCACGCCGATGTCGCTCTGCAGCAGCGAGAGGAACATGGCAGGCGAGATGTCCAGGGTCAGGGCGCAGACCACCGCGCCACCGATCATGCCGCAGAGCATCGCGACGAAGGTCAGCAATGGCAATGCGATCAACAGTGCAAGCACCCGGGGCACAACCAGCAGCTCGATGGGGTTCAGGCCCAGGGTGCGGATGGCGTCGATCTCCTCGTTGGCCTTCATCGAGCCGATCTGCGCGGTGAACGCGCTGGCGGTGCGCCCGGCCATGAGGATGGCGGTCAGCAGCACGGCGAACTCGCGCAGGAAGGAGAACGCCACCAGGTCGACGGTGAAGATCGTCGCACCGAAGTCGGCCAGCACCGTGGCGCCCAGGAAGGCCACAACGGCGCCGACCAGAAAGGTCAGCAAGGCGACGATGGGCGCGGCGTCCAGGCCGGTCTGCTCGAGGTGCGCGACCACCGGGGTGACTCGCCAGCGATGCGGCTGGAACAGGCGCAGGAACAAGGTCTGCAGGATCAGGCCGATGAAACCCAGCACCTGGGTGGTGTCCTGCCACAGCTGGTGGACGGCGCGGCCGATGCGCGCCAGCAGGAGCAGCAGCACTGGCTGCTCCGGTTCCTTGACCGGGATGCAGTAGTCTTGCACCGAGCAATAGACGTTCTTCAGCAAGGCCCGGCTGGCGTCGGGGAGTTCGTCGCTGCAGCGCGACAGGCGTTCGGAGCCCAGCAGTTCGGCCAGCAGCGAGGCACCGGCGGTGTCCAGGCGGCCCAGCTGGCTGAGGTCGACCTGGGTGTCATCGCCGTACTGGCTGCCCAGGCGCTCGCATTCGCGCTTGAGCTCGGCGTAGTGGGCCAGGGTCCAGTCGCCGACGATGCGCAGGCGGGTGGGCTGCTGCTCGGTGTCCAGGGTAGCGCTCGGGGCGGTCATAGGCTCCATGCATCTGACTGGTGAATCGGCGACTCAGATCATAGCCCATCACGGGGCAGGCCCGCTCCCACCAGAATCATGGCGTGGGAGCGGCGGTGCGCCGATGCGACTTGCCCGGCGATCTTGTCAGGATTCGACCACCCTGAACCGCAACACCCCGATCACCTGCCCGTCCTCGGTCAGCACCCTCACCTGCCACTTGCCCACGGGATTCGGTGGGAAGTTCTGCTTGTGGGTCCAGGCGCGGTAGCCCTCCTTGCGCCCGCCGTGGATGTCCAGGGCGATGCGGTCGACCTCTTTGCCGTCAAGCTGCCACACATGGTAGATGCGCTCGTTCAGGCCGCGCGGCGCGTTGATGGCGGTGTAGGCATACAGCCCGCCACTGCGGATGCGGCTGGCTGCTACTTCCTCCAGCGACGCGCCTGGCTGGCGGTTGAGCACCTCGGTGCTGATCGCCACGTCGGTCATCCACAGCGTGGCCGGCGGCACCCAGGAGCGCAGCAGCCAGCCGCCGCCGCCCACCGCCAGGGTCACCAGCACCAGCGCTACGCCACGGCGCCAGTTGTTGATCGGGAAGCTGCTGGCCAGGCTTGGGAACGACAGCGCCATGGCGGCGATCAGCGCAAGCTTGAAGCTCTGCGCGGTGGTCAGGTGAAGGATGATCGGCAGCGCCGTGAGCATGGCCGCGAACAGCGTCAGGGTATGCAGCGCCAGGAACAGCCAGCGCCGCGGCGCCAGCCACTTGTGGTACAGCGGGTCGATGATCGAGATCAGCCCCGCGGCACCGAGCAGGCCGGTGAACACCAGCTGGCCGCTGTTCCAGGTGGTGGTGATGAAGAAGAACGGCAGGACGAAGAACAGGCTTTCCTGGTGAATCATCTGCGTCGCGAAGCGCAGCAGCGGTTGTGGGATCTCGCGCTTGAAGGTGCGGGCGAACAGTTCGGTGAGGGTGTTCTCCAGCATCAGCCAGACCCAGCTGACCAGCATCGCGATGGCGATCCATCTGGCCAGGCCGGCCTGGCGGTCGACCAGGATGAAGCTGCCGATCCCCGAGACGAAGCCGTAGAGCGCAATGATGCCGGGGTAGCGCTTGAGCAGCTCGATGATGCGCAGGATAAAGCTGGGGAGTGGGGGCATGGGGCAAGCAACAGGGAGCGGTGGATGGCTGTGCCAGCTTCATCGCGGGGCAAGCCTGCTCCCACGCATGAGTCGGCGTGGGAGCGGGCTTGCCCCGCGATGAGCGCTAGCGAACGGCTTACAGGATACCGCCGAATCAAGGCGCCCGTGTAGCACCGCTGGGCTTGGTGTGTGGCCGACGGCGACGGATCAACCCGACCGCCAGTATCAGCCCCAACAACAACGCCACCAGCCCATACAACTCGTCATAGCCCAGCAACGGCTTCTCGATACGCAGGTAACCAGGCTCCTTGAGCAGCTCGCGCAGCGCCGCATCGGCCTGTTTCAGGCTGACCTGGCGAAGTTCTCGCACCGGGTCGGTGAAGCGCCCGTCTTCGTAGGCGTTGAGCGCCCCCCAGTAGTAGTCGGCGAGCGCCGCGTTGCCCTGGGTGGTCCAGCTCTCCCGGGCAATCGCTGCCTCCTTGATGCGGGCGAAGGTGTCCGGGTCCAGGCCATGCTTGCGCAGGTGGTCGAACAACTGCTCGAGTACCTTGAGTGCCTTGTCGAGGTCCTGGCGCTCGAGGTCGGCATTCAGGCTGAGCAGCCCGCTGTCGCCAAAGCTCTCGCGTTGCGCCGATGGCCCGTATGACAGCCCGTGGCGCAGGCGCAACTGGTCGTACAGCGCCCAGTCCAGGTAGCGCGACAGCAGCTCGAGGGTCTGGTCGTGCCCCTCCTCCAGGGTCGGCTCGATGAACAGCCAGTGCAGCTTGACGTTGTCGCCCAGCCAGCCGCGGGTCAGGTCGCGACGCGGCTCGGCCTGCTGGCTGATACTTTCGAGGTTGCGGCGTTCTTCGGGCTCGGTCGCCGGCAGCTCGCCGAAGGTGCGTTCCAGATAGGCCGGCAGCAGGCGGTCGAGGCCGCCGACGACGATCAGCGACATGTTGTTGGCCACATACCAGTGCTCGCGCAACTGCTGGACCTGCTCCAGTGTCATGTCGTCGAGGTTGGAGCGTTCCGGGCATTTCAGGCCCAGCTCGGTGGCCAGCTGGTCACTGGCCGGATGGCCGATGTCCTGGCGATCGAGCCAGCGTTGCAGGCGGCCATAATGGCCACCGTCCTCGCGCTCGATGATCTTTTTCGCGGTGGCCAGCGCCTTGGCGTCGATGTGGGTATCGCGGACCACCGCCAGCAGCAGGTCGAGCACCTTGCGCTGGTTGCGCGCCGGGGCCTCGATGACGAAGGTGGTATCGGCGCTGCTGGTAAAGGCGTTCCACTCCCCGCCCAGGGCCTGGATGCGCTCCTCCAGGCCGCCCTCGCCCGTCTCGTCGATACCGCTGAACAGCAGGTGTTCGAGCAGGTGCGGCAGCTCGCGCTGGTCACAGTCGAAGTCGTCCAGGCCCACGCCCACCACCAGGCGGATCGACACATGATCGCGCTCGTAGCCGGACTTGAGGATCACCTGCAGGCCGTTGGGCAGCAGGTAGCCCTCGACCCGCGAGCGGTCGAGGGCGAGCGTGGGCAGGCTGCAGATCAGCAGGCAAACGAACAACAGGCAACGCATAGGCGAGCTTCGGTCTCCGGGGTGTCGTGGCTCAAGGCTGGCGGGCTTCGTCCGGCACGCTGTCGAGCATCAGCCCGCCGGTATCGGTGCCGCCCAGTACCACATAGGCACTGCTGCAGAACAAAGAGTTCAAACGCTTCATGTCGGCAATGAGCTCCAAGTGTAGCGAACTGGTCTCGATACTCTGCACCACTTTACGTTGCAGGCGGCTGACATGGGCGTGGGCCAGGCGCCGCTCCTGGGCGCGGAAGCGACGTTTCTCGCGCAGCAACTGGTGCGCGCTCTGCGGGTCGGCGCTGAGGAACACCGACAGGCCCAGGCGCAGGTTCGCCAGCAATTGCTCCTGCAGGCCGGTCAACTCCTCCAGGCCGACCTGGGAAAACTCCCGGCGCTGCGAGGTCTTCTGCTGCTGCACCTTGCGCAGCATGCGCTCGATCAGGTCGCTGGCCAGCTTGAGGTTGATCGCCACCTCGATGATCTCTGCCCAGCGCCGGTTTTCCTGTTCGGCGAGGTCTTCACGGGGCATCTGCGCCAGGTACAGCTTGATGGCGTTGTACAGTGCCTCGGCATCCTCCCCGAGGGCCCGAACCTGTTGCGGCAAGGCCGTCTGGGTACCGCGCAGGGCGCCGAGCATGGCCTCGAGCAGGCTGTCGACGATATCGCCCAGGCGCAGGGTCTCGCGCACGGCGTTGACCAGCGCCAGGCTGGGGGTGTTCAACGCGGTCGGGTCCAGGTGGCGTGGCTGGTGGTGGCCATTGCCGTTGTCGCGTTCGGGCAGCAGGTAGCCGCACAGGCGGCCCATGGGTTTGACCGTCGGCAGCATCAGCAGGCAGCGCAAGGTGTTGTAGAGCAGGTGGAAGCCGATCACCAGCTCCTGCGGGCTGAAACTCAGGCTGTCCATCCAGGCCACCAGCGGGTGCAGCACCGGGATGATCAGCAGCAGGCCGATCACCTTGTACAACAGGCTGCCCAGCGCCACCCGGCGCCCGGCGCTGTTCTGCAGGCTGGTGGTAAGGAAGGCGAGCAGGCCGCTGCCGATGTTGGCGCCGATCACCAGGCCGATGGCCACCGGCAGGCTGATTACCTCGGCGCCCGCCAGGGTGGCGGTGAGCAGCACGGCGGCCAGGCTGGAGTAGGAGATCATGGCGAACAGCGCGCCGATCAGGGCATCGAGGAGGATATCGCCGGTGAGCGAGGCGAACAGCACCTTCACCCCTTGGGCGTGGGTGATCGGCGCGGCGGCGTGGACGATCAGCTGCAACGCCAGGATGATCAGGCCCAGGCCGATGCCGACGCGGCCCAGCTGGCCGGCGCGGGTCTGCTTGCGCGAGAGGAAGAAGATCACCCCGAGGAAGATCAGCAGCGGCGACAGCCAGGACAGGTCGAAGGTCAGCACCCGCGCCATCAGTGCGGTCCCGACGTCGGCGCCGAGCATGATCGCCAGGGCCGGGGTCATGGCCATCAGGCCCTGGCCGACGAACGAGGTGACCAGCATGGCGGTGGCGTTGCTGCTCTGCACCATGGCGGTGACCAGGATCCCGGCGATGAAGGCCAGCGGACGCTTGTTCATGTTCTGGCCGAGCACGCGGCGCAGGTTCGAGCCATAGACCCGCAGGATGCCGGTACGCACGATATGGGTGCCCCACACCAGCAACGCCACGGCGGAGAGCAGGTTGAGCAGGGTCAGCATGGTCGGGCCCCCTTTTCTTCTATGCCCCTGGGCGGGGCCAATGGGTGCAGCGGTGAGCCTGGCCCGGGGGTGGGCTGTTTTTTCCAGTGCTCACTGAAGCTTTAGTTGTTTTGCCTGGCTGGCGCCAGCTTGGCATGGGTGAAACGTATTTGAAACATGCTCTGGCCTCATCGTCGGCAACAAAAAAGGCCCCGAAGGGCCCTTTTGCTACCGCGCTTCCTGGGGTTATTGACCCGGGATGTCCTTGCGCAGTTTCACTGGATCGTGTTCCTTGCCCTTCTTGCGTGCCATCGCCGTGCGCATGCGGATGTTGATCGCCTCCACCGCCAGCGAGAAAGCCATGGCGAAGTAGACATAGCCCTTGGGCACATGCACATCGAAGGACTCGGCGATCAACACCGTACCGACGACGATCAGGAACGAAAGTGCGAGCATCTTCAGCGATGGATGCTTGTCGATGAAATCGCTGATGGTGCCGGCGCAGAGCATCATCACCAGCACGGCGACGATGATCGCGGCGATCATCACCGGCACGTGGGAGACCATGCCCACCGCGGTGATCACCGAGTCCAGCGAGAACACGATGTCGATGATGGCGATCTGGATGATGGTGTAGAAGAACTTGCCGCCCGAGCCTTTCGGCTCGTCCGCGCTCTCGTCCTCGCCTTCCAGGCCGTGGTAGATCTCCTGGGAGCTTTTCCACAAGAGGAACAGGCCGCCGAAGAACAGGATCAGGTCGCGCCCGGAGATACCCTCGCCCAGCACATGGAAGAGGTCGTCGGTCAGGCGCATGACCCAGGTGATCGACAGCAGCAGCATGATCCGCGTGACCATGGCCAGGGCCAGGCCGAAGATCCGCGTGCGCGGTTGCATGTGCTTGGGCATGCGGCTGACCAGGATCGAGATCATGATGATGTTGTCGATCCCGAGCACGATCTCAAGCGCGGTGAGGGTGAAAAAGGCAACCCAGATTTCCGGGCTGGTCAGCCATTCCATGTGTATTCCTTCGAGCGGTAAAGGCAAAGCGCCCTGATGGCGGGCGCTTTGCGGTTGGATGAGGCGCTTGTCTTACAGACTGCTGAACAGCGGGAAAGTCCCCAGTGCCAGTGCGCCGAACATTATGCACAGGCACACCAGCACTGCCCACTTGAGGGTGAAGCGTTGGTGGTCGCCGAACTCGATGCCGGCCAGGGCCACCAGCAGGTAGGTGGAGGGTACCAGTGGGCTGAGCAGGTGTACCGGCTGCCCGACGATCGACGCGCGGGCCATTTCCACCGGGGTGACGCCGTAGTGGCTGGCGAACTCCGACAGCACCGGCAGCACGCCGTAGTAGAAGGCGTCGTTGGACATGAAGAAGGTGAACGGCATGCTGACCAGTGCGGTGATCACCGCCATGTAGGGGCCGAACGCTTCCGGGATCACCGCCAGCAGGCTCTTGGACATGGCATCGACCATGCCGGTCCCCGACAGGATGCCGGTGAAGATGCCAGCGGCGAAGATCAGCCCGCTCACGGCCAGCACGCTGGAGGCGTGGGCGGCGATGCGGTCCTTCTGCTGCTGCAGGCACGGGTAGTTGACGATCATGGCGATGCTGAAGGCGATCATGAACAGCACCGGCAGGGGCAGCACGCCGGCGATCAGCGCGACCATCAGCGCGGCGGTCAGGGCGCCGTTGAACCACAGCAGCTTGGGCCGGCGGGCTTCCGGGAACTGCGACACGCTGATTTCGCTGTGGTCGATGTCGTCGGTCGGCAGGTGCAGTTCACCGAGGCGGGCACGTTCGCGCAGGCCGTACCAGTAGGCGATGGCGAGGATCGCCAGTACACCGAAGGCCATGGCCGGGATCATCGGCACGAAGATGTCAGAAGGGTCCACGTGCAGGGCGCTGGCGGCGCGCGCGGTAGGGCCGCCCCATGGGGTCATGTTCATCACCCCGCCAGCGAGGATGATCAGGCCGGCCATGATCCGCGGGCTCATCCCCAGGCGGCTGTACATCGGCAGCATGGCGGCGCAGCAGATCATGTAGGTGGTGGCGCCGTCACCGTCCAGGGACACCACCAGGGCCAGCACCGCGGTGCCGACCGAAACTTTCAGCGGGTCGCCCTTGACCAGCTTGAGGATCTTGCGCACGGCTGGGTCGAACAGGCCGGAGTCGATCATCAAGGCGAAGTAGAGAATGGCGAACATCAGCATCACGCCAGTGGGCGCGAGCTTGCTGATGCCCTGCAGCATCATCGGGCCGATGTCGCTGTAGAAGCCGCCGAACAGGGCGAACAGGATCGGTACCAGGATCAGCGCGATCAAGGCCGACAGGCGCTTGGTCATGATCAGGTACATGAAGGTGATGACCATGGCGAAGCCGAGGAAGGTCAGCATGGCGGTACTCCAGGCGTGGCGCGGCGAAAGGAAGGACGATTCGGGCGGATCAGCGCGTCAGGCGCTGCGCGAGGAGCAGGCGGAGGGGGACTGCGAAAAGGCGGGCACAGGAAAACATCAGAATCACCATTGTTGTTGTTGATTGGGCCGGGCGCGGAAGTTTCCGGGTGCCCTGGCTGACCGGTCTGCTGCCGGTGGTGGCGCTATCCTATGTGGGCAAGCTTTCAGCCAGCTTTCGCCCGGTGCAAGGCGACGGGAGGTCATTTCGATGGTGGATGTCGTGGAAGGCGGGTGCCATTGCGGTGCCCTGCGTTATCGCTTGTCGGGCGCCCTGAGCGATGTCGCCCATTGCCATTGCTCGATCTGCCGGCGGGTCAGTGGGGGCACTCTGGTGACCTGGGTCACCCTGCCCTTCGAGGCTTTCCAGTGGTTGGCGGGCTCACCGCAGCGCTACATGGCGCCGGAAACCTGTAGCCGTTATTTCTGTGGCAGTTGTGGGGCGCACGTGGCGCTGGTGACGGCCCATAGCCCGGATTCGATCGATGTGACCGTGGCGACGCTGGATCACCCGGAGCGGGTTCCGGCCAATCGGCATATCTGGGTGGGGAGCCGGTTGCCATGGTTGCAGGTGGATCAGGGGTTGCCGGAGGAAGACGAGGAAAACCTGTAGGGTATTGTGCTGCCTCTTCTGGCCCTA
>NZ_JBOBDQ010000068.1:0-29069 GCF_050586565.1 Pseudomonas sp. WC1 | reverse complement strand
AGTCAGAATCGGGCATTTAGTCCCACCACCCCTTCAAGTCTAACCATACAAGCGGGCTTACCCTGCCCTCAACGCAACCCCAACGGCCCCTTCAGAAACTCATACAAGCCCGCCGCACTCTTGCGATAGCCATCGGCTGTCAGATGGACAAGATCAGGCCGCGCCAGCCCCTGCGCCTGCCAGCCGGCGATCGAACACGGCCCGCCCATGAAGCCTTGCCAATCCCAGAACAGCGCCTTGTGCTTGCGCGCCATCTGCTTCTGGATACGAATCACCGAGGCCAGCGGTTGCGGCTGGCGCGCCGCGCAGCTGCGCGCCTTGCGCTGCTTGATCGAGTCCGGCGGGCCGACCAGCAGGATCGCCGTCTGCGGCAGGTCCTTGCGCAAGCCCGTGAGGGTCGCCTCGAGCTGCGCCTGGTACAGCGCCAGGTCGAGCTTGTCGTCGAACGCCTCGTTGGTGCCGTAGGCCAGGATCACCAGGTCCGGCCGCACGGCCTTGAGGCTGTCGCGCCAACCCGCCTGCCACTTGTCCACCACCTCCAGACGCGCGCCGTTGATGCCCAGCGTCGAATAGGTCACCCCGGCATTCTTCTGCCCCTGCAGGTACCAGCCACCCAAGGCGACGCCACGGCCCCCTTCCACCGTCAATTGCACCGGCAGGCCGACATTGGCGAACGCCGGGCTGAAGCGCCACTGGCCATTGCTGGCCGGCAACACCCGACGCTGGCCGCCATTGACCAGCAGGCTGGCACTCCCGCTGGACTGGTACAGCGCCGAGACCTTGTAGCGCTGGCGGTCCTCGTCACGCGCCTGCAGCATCACGCTGGAACGGTTGGCCTGCGGCAGCGACAGGTAGCCGCCCAGCGGAAACTGATGGCTCTGCTGGTTGCGCGCCGACACCAGCTCCCACTGGCGCTTCTCGCTCTTGATGATCACCCGGTCGTTACGGATCCCCGGCACCGGCGAGGCCGGCACCAGGCCAATGCCACCGTCGCCGTAGCGTGCCTGCAGCAGGCGGCGCAGCTCGCCGCTGAACAGGTCGGCGGCGGTGTGCGAATCACCCAGCTGGACGATGGCAACCGGGGCACGCCCGGCATTGCGCAGCTTGCCGGCGAGCAGGGCGACGTTGCCGTCCTGGCGGCTGGCGGGCGCGGCGGTGGGCCGCGCCGCGGGCTGGGCGCTCACGCTGTTGGCGCCGGTGCTGCAACCCGGCGCGGCGCTGATCAGCAGGGCCAGGCCCAGCAGGTGATGCCATTGGCGCATCTCAATGTCCTGTTACGGTCAGGCCTGGAAAGCTGATCAGAGACAGTATCTGCTCGGCGATCATCTTCTGGCCTGTGATGGTGAAATGAATGCCGTCGTCGACCCGCACCTTCACCCGCTTGCCCTGCGCGGTCTGCACCGTGTACGCGAAGCTGGCGTCGGCGTAGCCGAGGATCGGGTTGGCCGACACGTAGTACTGGCCGTACAGCGCGGTCTGCTCCTGGTAGAGCCCGCTGAGGTAACCCATGGCGGTGGACAGCCGTGCCTTCTCCATGTTCGGCGGCCCGACCCAGATAACCTGCACGTTGTGCGTGCGAGCCTGCTCGAGGATCGAATCGATCCGGGCGCGATAGGCCACCTCCCATTCCGGCGACTTGAAGCGCAGGAACGGCTTGCCTTTGCCCTGGGGCATGTCCCACGGGTCGTTGGGGCCGAGGAACACCACCATCAGGCGCACGTTCGGTTCGTGGTCGAGGGTCTCGGCCACGGTCTTCGGCCAGTTGAAGAAGCCCGGGTAGGCAAGGCCGGTGCTCTGCTTGCTGAGGTTGACGGTGCGGATCTGGTAACGCTTGCGCAAGCTGTTGGCCAGGTGCGGGGCAACGCCCTGCATCAGCGAATCGCCGACCAGGAACACCTCGTCACCAGCGACCAGGGAGGCCACGGTGCCCGGTTGCAGCAATACCGGCGCCGGGGCTGGTGCTGGAGTTGCCGCTGGCATTGGCGCTGACGCCGGCACTGCCGCGACGGACGGGGTTACAGCGACGGGCGCGGGCACGTGAACAGGCGCCGGCGTGTGCGCCGCACCGTGCGGCAGCGGTTTGGCCAGCGCCGCCGGGGTCTGCAGGTCGACCGTGACCACCGGCATCGGCGCGGGCAGGACCTCGGGCAGCGGCGCTTCGGCTACCTGCGGCGCCGGCTGCAGGCGCTCGAGCAGGTCGTCACGGCGGGCCTCCAGCAGCGCCGTCAGTTGCGCCCCCGTACGCCAGGCCGGCATCTGGCCCAGCAGCGGGATTTCGCAGCTCTGGTGGTACTTCTGCTGGCAGTAGAGTTTGATCGAGTCCTGGTTCAGCCAGAACAGCAGCGCGGTGGTGACCACGATCGCGTACAGGCCACGGGCAGCGCCCATCTGTACCTGGAACAGCTGTTTGCTATCAGAAGCTTGCATAGATGAACCCCGGCACGCCCGACTGCGAAGCGAAAATCACCAGCGACACACCGACCCCGAGCGGGATCGGATACAGCTGCCACGGCAGGCGCTGGAAGGCCGCGCCACTCTGGCGCAGCAGCGCGAGCCATTGTGGATAACTGGCCACGAACAGCACGCAGGCCAGCAGCATCAGGCCAGTGACACTGTTCAGGCCCGCCAGGCTGAGCTGGGCGATGTCGCCGAGCATCTCCAGTGCGCCCTCCAATGTCGGGCTGCGGAAGAAGATCCAGGCAAAAGCCACGTAGTGGAAGGTCATCAACCGCGCCAGCAAGCCCGATCCCGGCAGATTGGCGAACCCTGGGCACCACTGGCTGAACAGCTTGGAGATGGCCAGGCCCATGCCGTGCAGTGCGCCCCAGATGATGAAGTTCACGCTCGCCCCGTGCCACAGCCCGGACACCAGCATCGCCAGCAGCATGTTCAGGTTGCCGCGCCATACGCCCTGGCGGTTGCCGCCCAGCGGGATATAGACGTAGTCGCGGATGAAGCGCGACAGGCTGATGTGCCAGCGCCCCCAGAACTCCTTGAGGTTGTGTGCGGCATACGGCGCGTCGAAGTTGTCCGGCAGGCGGAACCCCAGCAACAAGGCGATGCCGGTGACCAGGTTGGTGTAGCCGCTGAAGTTGAAGTAGATCAGCAGGCTGTAACCGTACACGCTCAACAGTACCTGCTCGGGGGAGGCGCTGCCCGGGGTGTCGAACACCGGGTCCACCCACTCGCTGCCCAGCCAGGCACTGAGGAAGAACAACTTGACCACCGCCATCGCGATCAGCCCCAGTGCCCGCTGCGGCTCCAGCACCTGGCGCATGGCTGGCGGGCGGATCTGCGGCAGCATGTGCAGGGCGCGGTTGACCGGCCCGGCCACCAGGCTGGGGAAGAACGCCAGGTACAAGGCCAGGTCCAGCGGCGCCGACGGCGTCAGCTCGCGCCGGTTGATCGACACCAGGTAGCTGACCGAATGGAAGGTATAGAACGACAGCCCGATCGGCACCAGCACTTCCAGCAACGGCAGCGCCACGTCGAACCCGGCGGTGGCCAGTGCGGCCTGCGCGCCTTCGACGAAGAACGCCTGGTACTTGAACAGGTAGAAACAGCCCAGCACCAGCGTCAACAGCAGCACGCGGCTAAACCAGCGTCCAGGGTAGCGCCCCGCCAGCAGGCCGAGCAGGTATACCAGCACGCTGTAGCCCAGCAGGATGTAAAGCGACTGCAGGCTGAAGCTGGCCACCAGGCCATAGCTGGCCGTCAGCAGCAGCAGGTTCTGCAGCCGGACACTCCAGCACAGGCTCCAATAAAGCAGGAAGAACAGCGTGAAACAGAGGCCGAATTCGATCGAGAGGAAGCTCACAACGTAGTCCATTACATGACGTCGGGGAGGGAAGCCGCTGGCCCACGGGCCAGAGCGCGCGGATTATGGCAGAGGGCCGCCACCCCCACAATTCCATTGCTTCGCAGATTGCAAGATGGCTCACATCGAACAAGTGCAACAAAATGCGACGAACGATAACCCTGCGTAATTTGCTCCCCCTGCCCCGCTCTGCTAGTGTCGCGCCGTTCTGAACACCACCGAGACCGTCGCCATGGCCCGCAAAAAAGCCTCCATCGATTTCGAACAATCCCTCGCCGACCTGCAAGCCCTGGTCGAGCGCCTGGAGAACGGCGAACTGTCGCTGGAAGAGTCGCTGGCCGCCTTCGAGCAAGGCATCGCCCTGACCCGCGATTGCCAGGGCGCCCTGGCCCAGGCCGAGCAGAAGGTGCAGATCCTGCTGGAGCGTGACGGCGAGCTGGCCGCGCAGCCATTCGATGCGGAGCCCGAGGCATGATCGCCCAGTACCAGGCGAGCGCCCAGGCCCGGGTCGACGCGGCGCTCGAACCGTTGTTCCAGGCTCCCGCCAAGGAGCTCGAGCGCCTCTATGCCGCCATGCGCTACAGCGTGATGAACGGCGGCAAGCGCGTGCGCCCGCTGCTGGCCTACGCCGCCTGCGAAGCCTTCGGCGTACCGGCGGAGCAGGCCAACGGCGCCGCCTGCGCGGTTGAGCTGATCCACGCCTACTCGCTGGTACACGACGATCTGCCGGCCATGGACGACGACGACCTGCGCCGCGGCCAGCCGACCACCCACAAGGCCTTCGACGAGGCGTGCGCGATCCTCGCCGGCGACGGTTTGCAAAGCCTGGCCTTCAGCGCCTTGCTCGATCCGCGCCTGAGCCCGCAGCCCGACGCCATCCGCCTGCAGATGGTCCAGGCCTTGGCCAAGGCGGCCGGCCCTGCGGGCATGGTCGGCGGGCAAGCCATCGACCTCGGTTCGGTCGGCCTGAAGCTCGACCAGAAAGCCCTGGAGTACATGCACCGGCACAAGACCGGCGCGCTGATCGAAGCCAGCGTGCGCCTCGGCGCCTTGGCCAGCGCCCGCGCCGGGCAGGTCCAGCTCGATGCGCTGCAGACTTATGCACAGGCCATTGGCCTGGCGTTCCAGGTGCAGGACGATATCCTCGACGTGGAGAGCGACACCACCACCCTGGGCAAACGCCAGGGCGCCGATATCGCCCGCGACAAGCCGACCTACCCGGCCCTGCTCGGCCTGGAGGCGGCCAAGGCCTATGCCCTGGAGCTGCGCGACCAGGCGCTGGCCGCGCTGGCAGGCTTTGGCGAGAATGCCGAGCCACTGCGGGCGCTGGCCCGCTACATCGTCGAACGCCGCCACTGATCAGCGCCGCTGCCGACACACCAGCGCTCACGGACAACGCGATACCTGGGGGAGCCGGCTTGCCGGCGATGGGGTGCGCCGCAGCCCCCGCTCAACACCCGACTGAATGGGCAGCTTTTCCTACAATGGGGTAAACTGCCGCGTCTTCACACCTATAACGACTCGCCTGATGCCCACGACGTTTCAAGAGATCCCCCGCGAACGCCCGGTCACGCCGTTGCTGGACCGCGCCGACACGCCCGCCGGCCTGCGCCGGCTGGCCGAAGCCGACCTGGAGACCCTGGCCGACGAGCTGCGCCAGGACCTGCTCTATACCGTTGGGCAGACCGGTGGGCATTTTGGTGCGGGCCTGGGCGTCATCGAGCTGACGATCGCCCTGCACTACGTCTTCGACACCCCGGATGACCGGCTGGTGTGGGACGTCGGCCACCAGGCCTACCCGCACAAGATCCTCACCGGTCGGCGCGAGCGCATGCTCAGCCTGCGCCAGAAGGACGGCATCGCCGCCTTCCCGCGCCGCAGCGAGAGCGAGTACGACACCTTCGGCGTCGGCCACTCCAGCACCTCGATCAGCGCCGCGCTGGGCATGGCCATCGCCGCCCGCCTGCAGAACGACCCGCGCAAGTCGATCGCGGTGATCGGCGACGGCGCGCTGACCGCCGGCATGGCCTTCGAGGCGCTGAACCACGCCCAGGAAGTCAACGCCGACATGCTGGTGATCCTCAACGACAACGACATGTCGATTTCGCGCAATGTCGGCGGCCTGTCCAACTACCTGGCCAAGATCCTCTCCAGCCGCACCTACGCGAGCATGCGCGAAGGCAGCAAGAAAGTGCTGTCGCGCCTGCCCGGTGCCTGGGAAATCGCCCGCCGCACCGAGGAGTACGCCAAGGGCATGCTGGTGCCGGGCACGCTGTTCGAGGAGCTGGGCTGGAACTACATCGGCCCGATCGACGGCCACGACCTGCCGACCCTGATCGCCACCCTGCGCAACATGCGCGACCTCAAGGGCCCGCAGTTCCTCCACGTGGTGACCAAGAAGGGCAAGGGCTTCGCCCCGGCCGAGGTCGACCCGATCGGCTACCACGCCATCACCAAGCTGGAGCCAGCCGACAAGCCGGTCGCGCCGAAGAAGACCAGCGGCCCGAAATACGCCTCGGTGTTCGGCCAGTGGCTGTGCGACATGGCCGCCGCCGACAATCGCCTGGTGGGCATCACCCCGGCGATGAAGGAAGGCTCGGACCTGATCGACTTCAGCGAACGCTACCCGGAGCGCTACTTCGACGTCGCCATCGCCGAGCAGCACGCGGTCACCCTGGCCGCGGGCATGGCCTGCGAGGGTGCCAAGCCGGTGGTGGCGATCTACTCGACCTTCCTGCAACGCGCCTATGACCAGCTGATCCACGACGTGGCGGTACAGGACCTCGATGTGCTGTTCGCCATCGACCGCGCCGGCCTGGTCGGCGAGGACGGCCCGACCCACGCCGGCGCCTACGACCTGTCCTACCTGCGTTGCATCCCCGGCATGCTGGTGATGACTCCGAGCGACGAGAACGAGCTGCGCAAGATGCTCAGCACCGGCCACCACTACAAGGGCCCGGCCGCCGTGCGCTACCCACGTGGCACCGGCCCCAACGCGCCGATCAGCGGCGACCTGGAGCCCCTGGAAATCGGCAAGGGCGTGGTCCGCCGCCAGGGTGGCAAGGTTGCCCTGCTGGTGTTCGGCGTACAGCTGGCCGAAGCCCTGCAGGTGGCCGAGCAGATCGACGCCACCGTGGTCGACATGCGTTTCGTCAAGCCTCTGGACGAGGCGCTGGTGCTGGAAATGGCCGCCAGCCATGAGTTGCTGGTGACCATCGAAGAGAATGCCATCATGGGTGGCGCCGGCGCAGCGGTCGGCGAGTTCCTCGCCCGCGAAGCGGTGGTCAAGCCGCTGCTGCACCTGGGGCTGCCGGATATCTATGTCGAGCACGCCAAGCCTGCGCAGATGCTGGCCGAGTGCGGGCTGGATGCGGCAGGGATCGAAGCCTCCGTCAAAACCCGAATGGCCAAGCTCGGCCTGTAAGGCCATATCTCGGGGCAAGTCGCATCGGCGCACCGCCGCTCCCACGATAACTGCGTGGGAGAGGGGGTGCGCCGATGCGACTTGCCCCGCGATTGCAATGGAACTGCCCCATGAAGATCCGCGCCCTCCCCCTGCTCTGCCTCCCCGCCGCCGCCCTGGCAGCCGAACCTTCCCGCGATGACGCCCTCAAGCTTCCCGACGTGCTGATCAGCGCCAGCCGCCAGGTCGAGTCGCGTACCGCCACCAGCGCCGCCAACACGGTGTTCACCCGTGCCGACATCGACCGCCTGCAACCCAGCAGCGTCACCGACCTGCTCGCCCGCGTGCCCGGCGTGCAGGTCGCGCCCACCGGCGGTCGCGGCAGCCTGCCGGGCATCTTCGTGCGCGGCACCAAGGCCGCCCAGACCCTGGTGTTGGTTGATGGCGTGCGCATCGCCAACGCCACCTCCGGCGACAGCGGCCTGCAGTTTCTCGGCATCGACCAGATCGAACGGGTGGAGGTGCTGCGCGGATCGCGCTCGGCGGTATACGGCAGCGACGCCATCGGCGGGGTGATCCAGATCTTCACCCGGCGTGGCGAGGGCCAGGGCCTGCAACCGCGCCTGCGCCTGGCGGCCGGCAGCAACCAGACCTGGCAGCGCAGCCTGGGCCTTTCCGGTGGCGATGGCGCGACCCGCTTCAACCTCGGCGCCAGCCTGGACGAGACGGCCGGCATCGATTCGACCGGGCCGTCGTATGCCAGCGATGGCGACCATGATGTTTATCGCAACCGCTCGCTGAACCTGAGCTTGAGCCACACCTTCAACGAGCGCTTCGAAGCGGGCCTGAACCTGCTCGACAGCCGTGGGCGTCGTGAGTTCGACGAACCTCGTGGTAGCAGCCCGCAAGTGCCCTACTCGAACTTCGCCGTCAGCAGCCTAGGCAGTTACTTCGATGCCCAACTTACCGATCTGTGGCATTCCCGACTGGAGATAGCCCACAGCGAGAACCGCGACGACAGCCGCGACAAGCTCACGCACCAAAGCTCGCCATTCAACACCTACCGCGACCAAGTCACCTGGCAGAACGATCTGACCATCGATGACGACAACAGCGTGCTACTGGGTGGCGAGTGGTACGAGGACCGGGTGCATTCGAGTACCGATTTCAATGAGGACAGCCGCTGGAACCGCGCAGTGTTCGCCCAGCATCGCTTCCACAACGAGCACTTCTCGACCGAACTGGGCGTACGCCACGACGAGAACCAGCAGTTCGGCGGCCAGACCACCTGGAGCGGCAGCCTGACCCTCCCATTGAACGCCCGTAATGACTTGCTGTTTTCCTACAGCGAGGGGTTCCGCTCCCCCACGTTCAACGACCTGTACTACCCCGGCTTCAGCAACCCCGATCTCAAGCCGGAGCACTCGAAATCCTATGAGGTGCAATGGCGCAGCCAACTGACCGACAGCAGCCGTCTGGAAACCTCGCTCTATCGCACCGACTTGCGAGACGCCATCAGCTACGACGCAGATGCCAATACCATGGGCAACGTTGCCCAGGCCCGTATCAACGGCCTCGAGATGGCGCTGGACCAGCAATGGGGGGCCTGGACATCGACGTTGGGCCTGGCATTGATCGACCCGCGTGACCGCAAGAGTGGCCACACGCTGTCCCGGCGCGCGCGGCGTACGCTGAGCCTGGATATCGACCGTCAATACGACCGCTTCAATGTTGGCGCCAGCTGGCAGGCCGTGAGCAGCAGCTACAACGACGAAACCAACAACGCCCCCATCGGCGGTTACGGGCTGCTGGGCGTTCGCGGTGGCTGGGCTGCCACTCGCGAGCTGAGGCTCGACTTGAAGCTCGACAACCTGCTGGACAAGCGTTACAGCCGTAACCTCTACAACTACCAGGGCAATGACTACGGCTACCGCGAAGAAGGACGCACCTGGCTGTTGAGCCTTACCTGGACACCGGCGCTCTAGCATCGAGCAACGCACACAGCCGAGCAGTCGCCTCGATCATCTGCCCGCTGGGCCGCTCCAGGCCTTTGTCCGGCACCACCAGCAAGCGCTCGCCTTTCACGGCGCTCAGCCGCGGCCAGTTGCGCCAACTGGCCAGTTGCGCCTCATCGCCCGCCAGGATCACCTCGGGGTCGCGCAGCAACACCGACTCCACACTGACCTGCGGGGCGGGCTGAGCCAGGTCGTCGAACACATTGCGCGCCCCGCACACGCGCAAGGCGTCGCTGACCACCTGCCGGCCACCCAAGGTGTACAGCGGCTTGTCCCAGACCTGGTAGAACACCCGCAGCGGCGCCTCACGCCGGTAGCGGTCGCGCAGCCCCTGCAGCCGCTCACGCAGGCTGGCGGCATAGGCGCGGCCTTGCTGGTCACGGCCAATACGTTGGGCGATGGCTTCGATCTGGTCGATCAACTGGTCGAGGTTGCCGGGCTCGCCGCTGAACGTGGCGATGCCCAGGCGCCTGAGCTGGTCGCGCTGGGCCGGCGGCACGCTGCCGGGCCACAGCAGCAAGAGGTCGGGCTCGAGGCTTAACAGGCGCTCCATGTCGAGCTGGCCATGGCGGCCGACGGAAGGCAACCGGGCCAGCGCCGGCGGACGCTCGCCGCCATCGAGCACACCGACCAGCAACTCGCCGGCTCGTAGCTCCAGGACAATCTCGGTCATCGACGGCGCCAGGCTGACCACCCGCGGCGCGGCCTCGGCCACGGCGCCGAGACACAGCAGCAAAAACCCGGCGAACAGCGCCCGCATCAGCCGAGCTGGCGTGGGATGCGATAGAGGTACAGCAGCACCACGGTGGACAGGGCGAGGAGAATCTGCGGTACCGCCTCCAACCCGACCAGCACCGACAGCGCGGCAACCCAGGCCGGGAAGCAGGCGAACAGCATGGCCAGACGGCGCACGCGGGCCAGCTCGATCCAGGCCGCCGGTTCTTCGGCGCTGCCCAATACCTTGTCGGTGGCGATCAACGCCCGCTTGTACGCGCTGAAGCGCGGCAGGCTGAGGAACATGCTGGCGGCACCGGCGATGAACAGCGGCATGGCCAGCACCGGGATCAGCGCCTCGCCGTCACCGAAGGCCCAGGCCATCACCGGCAGCGGCAGCAACCCCACGGCCAGGTACTGCCACCAGGCCAGCGCCAGCCGCCGCTTCACCTCTGTGCGAGTCACGCCTCGGGCACCTCGCCCTGGTGCTTGTTGCCCATCATGTGGCCGAGCTTGTCGGCCTTGGTGGCCAGGTACAGGCGGTTGTGCGGGTTGTGGCCAGTGTGCAGCGGTACGCGCTCGGCGACCTTGATGCTCATGTCGGTCAGGGCCTTTACCTTGCGCGGGTTGTTGGTCATCAGACGCAGCGACTTCACGCCCAGGTGCTCGAGCATCGGCAGGCACATGGCGTAGTCACGCTGGTCGGCGGCGAAGCCCAGGCGCTCGTTGGCCTCGACGGTGTCGGCACCGCCGTCTTGCAGTTCGTAGGCGCGGATCTTGTTCAGCAGGCCGATGCCACGGCCTTCCTGGCGCAGGTATAGCAGTACGCCACGGCCTTCACGGGCGATGGCCTGCAATGCGGCCTCCAGCTGCGAGCCACAGTCGCAACGCTGGCTGAACAGCGCATCGCCAGTCAGGCACTCGGAGTGCAGACGCCCCAGCACCGGCTCGCCGTCGGCGATATCACCCAGGCTGAGCACCACGTGCTCGCGGCCAGTGGCTTCGTCGAGGAAGCCATGCATGGTGAAGGTCGCAAAGGGAGTCGGGAGTTTCGAGGCGGCAACAAAGACGACGGGCACGTTGTGCTCCTGGGCAGTAGGATTTTTCAGATCGGTCGATTGTATCAGCAGCCCGGCGCAGGTGCGCAGGAGGAATATCGTGGCTTAAGATCGAAAAGTTAGATGCATATGGCCCACACCGGCCCCTGCGGGAGCGGACTGCGGGGCATTTATTGATGAGGCAGGTGATCAGCCGTAAACGGATAAGGCTGCTTCCAGCGCTCGAAGATCGGCTTCAGCTCGCCACTGCGCACCAGTTGCTCCATGCGCCGGTCGAACAGGTCGCGCAGGGCCTTGCCCTGTTCGCTGTGGGCGAAGGCCAGGTACAACGGCAGCTCGGCGACGTGGGTGCGGCGAAAGCGCGTGGCATCGGGCGCCTGGCCAAGCACGTAGTCGACCTCGGCGAGCGCATCGATGTAGAAATCGACCCGGTCATGTTCGAGCATGGGCAGGATGCCCTCGCGCCGCCGGATCTCGCGGAAGTTGTGGACCTCGGGCAGATAGCTGGCGTAGTCGTAGCCGCGCACCCAGGCCAGCCGGTACTGGCCGATGGTCTCGAGCGTTGGCACCGGTTTGTCGACCAGGCCCAGGGCATAGATATGGTCCTGGTCGAAGTACCACTGCGGGTACAGGTTGTCAGCGTTCTCTTCCTTGTAGGAGCCTACCCAGGCATCCGCCTCGCCGCGTTTCACCAGCCCGACGGCGCGGCTGTAGGGCGCGCTCTTGACCACGACCTTGACCCCGGCCGGCTCGAACACCTTGCGCAACACGTCCCAGGCCAGCCCGCTGCCATCGGCATTGGTGTAGTCGACCCACGCCTCGCTGACCAGACGCACCTGCGCCGGCGCCTCCTGGGCCATCGCACCCGGTCCCGCGACCAATAGCATCGATGCCAGCACCACAGCCTTCAGGCCCATTGCAACGCTCCCTGTCTCAGGCCACCGCCCACACCAGAACCTGCATGCCCAGCCAGGCGAACACGCCGGCCAGGATATCGTCGAGCATGATGCCGAACCCACCATGCACATGGCGGTCGACCCAGCGGATCGGCCACGGCTTGAGGATGTCGAAGAAGCGGAACATCAGGAACCCCGCCAGCAGCCACTGCCAGCCTTCCGGCACCAGCCACAGGGTGATCCACATGCCGACGATCTCGTCCCAGACAATGCCCTCGTGGTCGTGCACGCGCAAGTCGTTGGCCACCTTGCCGCACAACCACACGCCGAACAGCATGCTGATGCCCAGCAACAGCCAATAGCCCCAGTCGGGCAACATCTGCCACAGCGGGATGAACGGCAGCGCCACCAGCGAACCCCAGGTTCCCGGGGCCTTGGGCAAAGTCCCGGAGCCGAAGCCGAAGGCGATGAAGTGCCACGGGTTGCGCCAGACCGAAGGCGGAACGAACTCCGCAGGCACCTGGTTGGGGTGGTCGGTCACGGTGTCTCCCTGAAATGTTGATAGCCCCGCTGCACGGGGGTGATGTCCTGGCCTTGCGGGTCACGCAAGGTCACGCCCTGGCCTTCCAGTACACGACCGATGACGTGCACCTCGCGGGCCAGGGCGGTCAGTGCGCTTTCCGGCACGGTGAACGCCAGCACGTAGTCGTCACCACCGGTGAGCGCTGCATGCAAGGCCGCTTCTCGACCGAGGAAAGCCTGTAAAGGAGCAGACACGGGGACCTGCGCCAGGTTCACCTGCAGCGCTACGCCGGACGCCTTGGCGATATGCCCGCAGTCGGCCAGCAGGCCGTCGGAAACATCCAGCGCCGCCGTGGCCAGGCCGCGCAGGCGCTCGCCAAGTTGCAGTTGTGGCAAGGGCGACCAATAGTGCTCCAGCAGCGGACCGGCCACATCGGCAGCCGCCTCGCGTTCGCCCAGCACCAGCGGCAAGGCCCCTGCCGCATTGCCCAGGAAACCACCGACACACAGCAGGTCGCCCGGCTGCGCGCCGCTGCGACGCAGCGCCTGACCGGTCGGCACCCGGCCAAACACGGTCACGGTGATGCTCAACGGGCCGCGGGTGGTGTCGCCACCAATCAGGCTGATGCCGCAGCGCGCGGCCATGCGGCCGAGGCCGTCGGCAAAGCCGGCAAGCCATTGCGCGCCGACCTGGGGCAAGGTGAGGGCAAGGGTAAAGCCGATGGCCGTGGCGCCCATGGCCGCCAGGTCGCTGACCGCCACGGCCAGCGAACGCTGGCCGAGTAGCAACGGGTCGCACACTGCGGGGAAATGCACACCGGCCACGAGCGTGTCGGTGGAGATCGCCAGCTGCTCGCCGGCAGGCAGGTCCAGCAGGGCACAGTCGTCGCCGATCCCCAGGGCCACGCCCTCGCCGCCCTGCGCACAGGGCGCTGCGGCGAAGAAATGACGGATCAGCTCGAACTCACCCATGGCTCGTCAGCGCCGCGATCAGCGCTTGTTCGCCTTGACTTCCGCCTCACGCAGACGCGGAGCCAGCTTGTCGAGCACGCCGTTGACGAACTTGTGGCCGTCAGTGGCGCCGAACACCTTCGCCAGCTCCACACCTTCGTTGATGACGACGCGGTACGGCACGTCGACGCGCATCATGAACTCCCAGGTGGACAGGCGCAGCACGGCCAGCTCGACCGGGTCGAGCTCTTCCAGCGGCGTATCCAGGCAAGGCTTGAGCGCCTCGTCGATCTCGGCCTTCTTCGCCGGGACCCCGTGCAGGATCTCGCGGAAGTAGGCGCCGTCGATATCGGTGAAATCGTTGTCGACCCGGAACTGCGCCTCGACCTCGTTCAGCGAATGCTTGGCCATGTGCCACTGGTAGAGCGCTTGCGTGGCGAGCTTGCGGGCTTCGCGACGCTTGGCGCTCTTCGAGGGCTTGCCGGCATCCGCGGGTTTTGGATCGCGCGGGTTGAAACGATCGCTTTCGTCGCTAATCACTTGGCCTCCAACTGCGCCAGCAGGCTGACCATTTCCAGAGCGGACAGGGCAGCTTCGGCACCTTTGTTGCCGGCCTTGGTGCCGGAACGCTCGATGGCCTGCTCGATGGAATCGACGGTCAGTACGCCGAAGGCCACCGGAACACCGAACTCCATGGACACCTGGGCCAGGCCCTTGGTGCACTCGCCCGCCACGTATTCGAAGTGCGGGGTACCGCCACGGATCACCGCGCCCAGGGCGACGATCGCGTCATAAGCGCCCTGTTGGGCGACTTTCTGTGCCACCAGCGGGATTTCGAACGCGCCCGGGGCACGGATGATGGTGATGTCGCTTTCGCTGACGCCGTGGCGTACCAGGGCATCGACTGCACCGCTTACCAGGCTTTCGACGACGAAGCTGTTGAAGCGGCCAACCACCAAAGCATAGCGACCTTTGGGGGCGATGAAGGTACCTTCGATGGTCTTCAGGGTCATTCCGGAGTTCTCATCTTCAAGAGCGAGGCCGCGCTGTGGCGGCCTCGGGAGGGTTTTGACTCGAGCTTAAGGGCGATCAGGCCGCCTCAAGTCACTCGGAGGGCACGTATTCTACAACTTCCAGATCGAATCCGGATATCGCATTGAACTTCATCGGCGAACTCATCAGGCGCATCTTGCGCACACCGAGGTCGCGCAGGATCTGCGAACCGGCACCGACGGTGCTGTAGGTGGTGGGTGCCTTGGGCTGCGCATCGCCCGCGCTTTCGCGGATGTGCGCCAGCAGCACGTCGCCGTCCAGCGGGTGGCCCAGCAGCAGCACCACGCCGCTGCCGGCCTCGGCCACCGCCGCCATGGCCGCGCGCAGGCTCCAGCGCCCGGGCTGCTTGACCAGCAGCAGGTCGCGCAGCGGATCCATGTTGTGCACCCGCACCAGCGTCGGCTCTTCGGCGCAGATCTTGCCGAGCGTCAGGGCCATGTGCACGTCGCCTTCCACCGCGTCACGGTAGGTGACCAGGTTGAATTCGCCCAGCTCGCTCTCGATCGGCTGCTCGGACACGCGCTGCACGGTGCGCTCGTGGATCATGCGGTAGTGGATCAGGTCGGCGATGGTGCCGATCTTCAAGCCATGCTCGGCGGCGAACACTTCCAGCTCGGCGCGGCGCGACATGGTGCCGTCGTCGTTCATCACCTCGCAGATCACCCCGCTTGGCTCGAAACCGGCCATGCGCGCCAGGTCGCAGGCCGCCTCGGTGTGGCCGGCACGGGCCAGGGTGCCGCCGGGCTGGGCCATCAGCGGGAAGATATGCCCAGGGCTGACGATGTCCTCGGCCTTGGCGTCCTTGGCCGCGGCGGCCTGCACGGTACGGGCGCGGTCGGCGGCGGAGATGCCGGTGGTGACGCCTTCGGCGGCCTCGATCGACACAGTGAACTTGGTGCCGAAGCCCGAACCATTGCGCGGCGCCATCAGCGGCAGCTTCAGGGTTTCGCAGCGTTCGCGGGTCATCGGCATGCAGATCAGGCCACGGGCGTGCTTGGCCATGAAATTGATGTGCTCGGGCAGGCAGCACTCTGCTGCCATGATGATGTCGCCTTCGTTCTCGCGGTCTTCGTCATCCATGAGGATGACCATTTTGCCCTGGCGGATGTCTTCGACCAGTTCTTCGATGCTGTTGAGCGCCACGCGGCACCCCCTTCTCAATCAGGATTTCAAGAAGCCGTTGGCGGCCAGGAAGCTTTCGGTGATGCCACTGCCTTTGCTCGGCTCGGCGGCCTTGTCGCCCAGCAGCAGACGCTCCAGGTAACGGGCCAGCAGGTCGACCTCAAGGTTCACCCGACGCCCTGCTCGGTAGTCGGCCATGATGGTTTCGGACAGGGTGTGCGGGACGATGGTCAGCTCGAACTCGGCGCCATCGACTTCGTTGACCGTCAGGCTGGTGCCGTCGACGGTGATCGAGCCCTTGTGGGCGATGTACTTGGCCAGCTCCTTGGGCGCACGCACGCGGAACTGGATGGCGCGGGCGCTATCGGCGCGCGAGACGATCTCGCCGACACCGTCGACGTGGCCGCTGACCAGGTGGCCGCCCAGGCGGGTGGTCGGGGTCAGGGCCTTTTCCAGGTTGACCCGGCTGCCGCTCTTGAGGTCGATCATGGCCGTGCGCTTGAGGGTCTCGACGCTGACGTCGGCCCAGAAGCCGTCGCCGGGCAGCTCGACGGCGGTCAGGCACACGCCGTTGACCGCGATGCTGTCGCCAAGCTTGACGTCGGCCAGGTCGAGCTTGCCGGTCTCGACATAGACACGTACATCACCGCCCTTGGGGGTGAGGCTGCGGATGGTGCCGATGGATTCGATGATGCCGGTGAACATGCTGTTCTCCTCAAGTACGGGCTGCGCGAAGCAAGCCAGGCATTATACGCCGGGGGCCGGCAGGGGGATGGCAGTGACTCGCCAGTCATCGCCGACCGCGCGCATGTCGGTAATCTTCAGCCGCGGCGCCTCGCTCATTTTCGACAACGGCCAGTCCAGCAGCGGACGGGCATCGGAGCCGAGGAAGGTGCCGGCGACGAACAACTGGTACTCGTCGACCAGGCCTTGGCGGGCGAAGGCGCCGACCAGGCCGGCGCCGGCTTCCAGGAGGATTTCGTTGACGCCGCGCCCGCCCAGCACCCGCAGCAGGGCCGGCAAGTCGACGCGGCCGTCGCTGCCGGGCAGGTCGAGCAACTCATGGCCGGCGGCGGCATAACGAGGGTCCTCGCCGGCGGCAGTCACCACCAGCGCCGGGCCGGCCTGGAAGAACGGCGCGTCCAGTGGCAGGCGCAGGCGCCCGTCAATCAGCACGCGCAGCGGCGGGCGCGACACGGCCAGGGCGGTGAGCGCCTCATCCAGGCCCAGTTCTTCGCCACGCACGGTCATGCGGGCGTTGTCGAACAGCACGCTTTCGGCGCTGGTCAGCACCACGCTGGACCGGGCGCGCAGGCGCTGGACCGCGGCACGGGCGGCGGGGCCGGTGATCCACTGGCTCTCGCCACTGGCCATGGCAGTGCGACCGTCCAGGCTCATCGCCAGCTTGGCGCGCACGAATGGCAGGCCGTGCTCCATACGTTTGAGGAAGCCTGGGTTGAGGGCGCGGGCCTCGGCTTCGAGCACCCCGCTGGCGACCTCGATGCCGGCCTCGCGCAGACGGCGCAGGCCATTGCCGGCCACTTGCGGGTTGGGGTCCTGCATGGCCGCCACCACCCGCGCCACCCCGGCGTTGACCAGGGCTTCGGCGCACGGCGGCGTGCGCCCATGGTGGCTGCAGGGCTCGAGGGTGACGTAGGCACAGGCGCCTCGGGCGCGCTCGCCGGCCTGGCGCAGGGCGTGGACCTCGGCGTGCGGCTCGCCAGCACGCACATGCCAGCCCTCGCCGACCACCTCGCCATCGCGCACGATCACGCAGCCCACGCGGGGGTTGGGGTGGGTGCTGTACAGGCCCTTGCGGGCCAGTTCCACGGCCCGGGCCATGTAGTGGGCGTCGAGAATGGTTTGGCTGGACATGCTTACTCTTTGGCTGGCTCGCGGGCCAGGCGGTCGATTTCTTCGCGGAATTCGTCGAGGTCCTGGAAACGCCGGTAGACCGAGGCGAATCGGATGTAGGCCACTTCGTCGAGCTTGCGCAGCTCGGCCATCACCATCTCACCGACCACCAGCGATTTCACTTCACGCTCGCCAGTGGCACGCAGGCGGCTCTTGATGTGCGCCAGCGCCGCTTCCAGGCGCTCGACGCTGACCGGGCGCTTTTCCAGCGCGCGCTGCATGCCGGCCCGCAGCTTGTCCTCATCGAAGGGCTGGCGCGTGCCGTCCTGCTTGATCAGCCGCGGCAGCACCAGCTCGGCGGTTTCGAAGGTGGTGAAACGTTCGCCGCAAGCGACGCACTCGCGACGGCGACGCACCTGTTCGCCCTCGGCGACCAGGCGCGAGTCGATGACCTTGGTGTCGTTGGCGCCGCAAAACGGACAGTGCATGGTGGCAGGCAACAAAAAAAGGGAGGGCCATGGTAGCGCATTGCACTGGCAAGACAAGCCAAAGGGTTTACCATCCATGCAAATCTGCCCGTGAAGGACGACCCCATGTACCCTCGAGCGCTCGTCGTGCTGTGTTGCGCCGCCCTGCTCGCCGCCTGCGGCAGCGACCGCCCCAAGCCGGAACAGGCCCCGGCGCCGGTGCCGGCCAAGGTGGCGAAGAAGACCGAACCCCTGGGCCCGCTGCCGGCCTACCAGCGCGAGCTGAGCGGTACCCTGATGGAAATCCCGGCAGGTGCCGATGTGGAGCTGGCCCTGCTGGTGATCGACGAGCGCGGCCGCCCACAGCAACTGCTGGCCAGCAGTACCCTGAGCGGCACCGGCCAGGCCCTGCCCTACCGCCTGCGCTTCAACCCCGAAGCCTTCCCTGCCGGCGCGCGGGTCGAACTGCGTGGCCGCGCCAGCCGCTCCGGGCAACTGATCCTGCACCTCCCTCCGGTGCGCATCGCCCAGGCCCAGACCCAGGCCACCGGCCCGCTGCGTTTCGAAAAGGCACCGTAGATGGCCCCGCTGGCCCTGCAACAGGCCTTGAGCCGCCTGATCGGCGAAGCGCGCCTGATCGTCAGCGAACTGCCCGAATGCGATCTGAAACTCTGGTTGATCGACGACCAGAACATGGATCGCGCATTCAGCAGCGAGGAAACCCGGCGCATTCTCGAAGAGCCACCCTACTGGAGCTTCTGCTGGGCCAGCGGCCTGGCCATGGCGCGCTACCTGGCCGAGCAACCGCACTGGGTGCGTGGCAAGCGCGTGCTGGATTTCGGCGCAGGCTCCGGCATCGCCGGAATCGCCGCCGCCCGGGCCGGCGCGCTGGAAGTAGTGGCCTGCGACCTCGACCCGTTGGCCTTGGACGCCTGCCGCGCCAACGCCGCACTGAACGGCGTGACGCTGGGCTACAGCCGCGATTTCTTCGCCGAGGACGACCGCTTCGACCTGATTCTGGTCGCCGATGTACTGTACGACCGCGCCAACCTGCCGTTGCTGGACGCATTCCTCAGCCGTGGCCGCCAGGCACTGGTGGCCGACTCGCGGGTGCGTGACTTCAGCCATCCGCTGTACCGCCCGCTCGGCGTGCTGGAAGCGCTAACCCTGCCGGATCTGGCCGAGCCGCACGAATTCCGCCGCGTCAGCCTGTACCACGCCAGCCGCGAGCCCTTATAGTGGGGGCATTCACGGATTTGCGAGAGTTGCGATGAGCCAAGCGCCAGTTAACCAGAACCTGCCCTATATCTTCGATGCCACCGATGCCAACTTCCAGCAACTGGTCATCGAGAACTCCTTCCACAAGCCGGTACTGGTCGACTTCTGGGCCGAATGGTGCGCGCCGTGCAAGGCACTGATGCCGCTGTTGGCGAAGATCGCCGAGGGTTATCAGGGCGAGCTGCTGCTGGCCAAGATCAACTGCGACGTCGAGCAGCAGATCGTCGCCCAGTTCGGCATCCGCAGCCTGCCGACCGTGGTGCTGTTCAAGGATGGTCAACCGGTCGATGGTTTTGCCGGCGCGCAGCCCGAGTCGGCCATCCGCGCCATGCTCGAACCCCATGTGCAGATGCCCGCGCCGCCCGCCGCCGCGCCGCTGGAGCAGGCCAAGGCGCTGTTCGCCGAAAGTCGCTTCAGCGAGGCCGAGGCCCTGCTGCAGGTGCTGCTGGGTGAAGACAACAGCAATGCCGAGGCGCTGATCCTCTACGCCCGCTGCCTGGCCGAGCGCGGCGAGCTGGGCGAGGCCCAGGTGGTGCTCGACGCGGTCAAGACCGACGAGCACAAGGCCGCACTGGCCGGCGCCAAGGCCCAGCTGACCTTCCTGCGCCAGGCCGCCAGCCTGCCGGAAGCCGCGGAGCTGAAGAGCCGCCTGGCGCAGAATCCGCAGGATGACGAAGCAGCCTACCAGCTGTGCATCCAGCAGTTGGCACGCCAGCAGTACGAGGCCGCGATGGATGGTCTGTTGAAGCTGTTCCAGCGCAACCGCGCCTACGAGAACGGCCTGCCACAGAAGGCGCTGCTACAGGTGTTCGAGCTGCTGGGCACCGAGCATCCGCTGGTCAGTGTGTACCGCCGCAAGCTCTCTTCCGCGTTGTTCTGAGGCTGCTGGGGCTGCTATGCAGCCCCTCATCCCACCCAGCGATACACCGGCGCATCCACGCCACTTTCCACCTTCACCTCACTGCTATGGCGCAACCGCACCAGCAGCCGCTTGCCTGCCGCCACGCTTCCGGCCAAACCTTCCAGACGCTCCAGCAGCTCCGGACCACCCATCTGACCCGCCTGACGCAGCACTTCACGCGCCGCCGCCCACTGCCCGTCATCCTGTCGAGGTGCCGGGCTGGCGCTGACCGGCGCTGCTTCCACCGGCGCCTGGGCATCCATCCTACGCCCCAGCTGCGCCCATTCATGCGGCTCCAGCTCGACAGTCAGGTCCACCGGCCACTCGCCGATCTGTCCACGAATTCTCACGATTATTTCCTTGTTTCCAGGCTCGATTGCGCCATGCTCCCACGAACATGAAACCTGTGCCAGGCAGGCTGGCGGCGCAAATAAAAATTGTTATAACATCACAAATTCATCCCAAGCCGCCTGTGGAGCCGTCCATGCGTCGTCTGTTGCTCGCCCTGCCCTTCGCCCTGCTTCCCCTGGCCGTGGCCCATGCCCACGACGATCACGACCATGACCATGACCACGATCACGATCACGCCCATGGCACCCTCGGTGCCCATGAGCACGGCGTGGCCAAGCTCAACGCGGTACTCGACGGCAACGTCCTCGAGCTGGCGCTGGACAGCCCGGCGATGAACCTGGTCGGCTTCGAACACGCCGCCAGCAGCGACGCCGACAAAGCCAAGGTTGCCGCCGCCCGCCAGCAGCTCGAACAACCCCTGAAGCTGTTCGCCATCGCCCAGGCCGCCGGTTGCAAGGAGGAGGCCCAGGAGCTGGAAAGCCCGCTGTTCGGTAATGCCCCCGAGGCTGGCGGCGAGGCGCACCAGCACGCCGACATCAATGCCCATTACCAGCTGACCTGCGCCACCCCGGGCAAACTCACCCAGATCGACCTCGGCCGCCTGTTCAAAACCTTCCCGCAAACCCAGAAGATCAACGTGCAACTGATCGGCCCGAATGGCCAGAAAGGCGTGGAAGCCACCCCGGCCAAGGCCGTGGTCGAGTTCTGAATGAGCCAGCCGCTGATCGAACTGCATGACCTGGTGTTCGCCTGGCCTGGCCAGGCGCCGCTGCTGGAGATCCCGGCGTTTCGCCTGGAGCCCGGCGAGGCGTTGTTCCTCAAGGGTCCCAGCGGCAGTGGCAAGACCACCCTGCTCGGCCTGCTGGGCGGGGTCAACCGCCCAGGCCAGGGCAGCATCCGCCTGCTCGGCCAAGACTTGGCGACCTTGGGCCAGGGCGCACGCGACCGCTTCCGGGTCGATCACACCGGCTACATCTTCCAGCAGTTCAACCTGTTGCCGTTCCTCTCGGTGCGCGAAAACGTCGAGCTGCCCTGCCGCTTCTCGAAAAGCCGTGCCGCTCGCGCCGCCCAGCGCCATGGCAGCATCGACCAGGCCGCTGCCCAGTTGCTCGCCCACCTGGGCCTGGACGACCCGGCACTGCTCGCCCGCCGCGCCGACAGCCTGTCGATCGGGCAGCAGCAGCGGGTCGCCGCGGCCAGGGCGCTGATCGGCCAGCCCGAGCTGGTCATCGCCGACGAGCCGACCTCGGCCCTCGACGCCGACACCCGCGAGGCGTTCATCCGCCTGTTGTTCGACGAATGCCGCGACGCCGGCGCAAGCCTGCTGTTCGTCAGCCATGACCAGAGCCTGGCGCCGCTGTTCGACCGCCACCTGTCCCTGGCCGAGCTCAATCGCGCCGCCAAGCCCCGGGAGGCCTGATGTACCTGCTTCGCCTTGCCCTGGCCAGCCTGGCCAACCGCCGTTTCACCGCCCTGCTCACCGCGTTCGCCATCGCCCTGTCGGTGTGCTTGCTGCTGGCCGTCGAGCGGGTACGCACCGAAGCCCGCGCCAGTTTCGCCAGCACCATCAGCGGCACCGACCTGATCGTCGGTGCCCGTTCGGGGTCGGTGAATCTGCTGCTGTACTCGGTGTTCCGCATCGGCAATGCCACCAACAACATCCGCTGGGACAGCTACGAGCATTACGCCAAGGATCCACGGGTGAAGTGGGCGATCCCGATTTCACTGGGCGACTCGCACCGTGGCTACCGGGTGATGGGCACCAGCGCCGACTACTTCAGCCATTACCAGTTCGGTCGCCGCCAGCACCTGGCACTCGACCAGGGCCGGGCGTTCGCCGACGATCCGTTCGAAGTGGTGCTGGGCGCCGAAGTCGCCGAGGCCTTGCACTACAAACTGGGTGACAAGCTGGTACTGGCGCACGGCGTGGCCGCCATCAGCCTGGTCAAGCACGACGACAAGCCCTTCACCGTGGTCGGCGTGCTCCAACGCACCGGCACCCCGGTGGACCGCACCCTGCACATCAGCCTGGCAGGGATGGAAGCGATCCACATCGACTGGCACAACGGCGTCCCGGCCCGTGGCGCCGGGCGCATCAGTGCCGAGCAGGCCCGCGCCATGGACCTGCAGCCCACCGCCATCACCGCCTTCATGCTCGGGCTCAACAGCAAGATCGCCACGTTCAGCTTGCAGCGCGAGATCAACGAGTACCGTGCCGAGCCCCTGCTGGCGATCCTGCCCGGCGTGGCCCTGCAGGAGCTGTGGAGCCTGATGGGCACGGCCGAGCAGGCATTGTTCGTGGTGTCGCTGTTCGTTGTGCTCACCGGTCTGATCGGCATGCTCACGGCCATCCTCACCAGCCTCAATGAGCGCCGCCGGGAGATGGCCATCCTGCGTTCGGTCGGTGCCCGTCCCTGGCATATCGCCGGGCTGCTGGTGCTCGAGGCACTGGCCCTGGCATTGTCGGGCATCGCCGCCGGGCTTGGCTTGCTGTATGCCGGCATTGCCCTGGCGCAGGGCTATGTGCAGGCCAACTACGGGCTGTACCTGCCATTGGCCTGGCCAAGCGCCCATGAGTGGACGCTGCTGGCTATCATCCTTGGCGCGGCGCTGCTGATGGGCAGCGTGCCAGCCTGGCGTGCCTACCGGCAGTCGCTGGCCGATGGCCTGTCGATTCATCTTTGAGAACCTTCATGACCGCGACGTCCATGGACAACAGGCAGGCCCCCACTGCTTGGCTTTACCTGTTACTGGCAGTGGTTTTGCTGGCATCCACGGTGTGTGCCGCCGAACCTCGTGAACTGGACTGGCCCGCGCTGATCCCCGAGGGCGCGCCGATCATCCCGCCGCAGCTGACGCCGCTGCACGACCTGTCGCAGATCAGCGACGCGCTGGCTGCCGAGACCGCCCCCGCCGCGCGCCAGCAGGCACCAAACGCACCGGTGGTGAAGGCCTTGGACGGCCAGCCCGTGAAGATCCCCGGCTACATCGTGCCGCTGGAGGTCAGCGACGAAGGCCGCACCACCGAGTTCCTCCTGGTGCCCTACTACGGCGCCTGCATCCACGTGCCACCGCCACCCTCGAACCAGATCGTGCACATCTTCAGCGAGATGGGCGTGCGTATCGAAGACCTCTATCAACCCTACTGGATCGAAGGCACGATGCAGGTCAAGGCGTCCAGCAGCGAGCTAGCCGATGCGGGCTACCAGATGGAAGCCGAGAAAATCTACGCTTATGAGCTGAAGTGAGAACTGTGCACGCCCGTTTGAAGAGGCTTCGTTGAGCTGGGTCAAACTTTCTGTTTAGTCAGCTTCGTACCATTGGACTACTCGATTACTCACGTCCTCTGGGAGCTTCCATGAACAAGTCCTTGCTCAGTGCCTCGCTCGTCGCGTTGGCGCTCGCAGCCCCTGTTGCCCACGCCCACCAGGCGGGGGATTTCATCCTCCGCGCCGGCGCCATCACCACCGCGCCGAACGAAAGCAGCGGTGACATCAAGCTCGATGGCGCCAAAGTCTCGGGCACCAAGGCGACCCTGGACAGCGACACCCAGCTGGGCCTGGCCTTCGCCTACATGCTCACCGACCACATCGGCCTGGAACTGCTGGCCGCCACGCCATTCCAGCACAAAGTCGGCGTCAAGGGCCTCGGTCCAGGCCTGGATGGCAAGCTGGCCGACATCAAGCAGTTGCCTCCGACCCTGTCGCTGCAGTACTACCCGATGGAGCCAAGCTCCAAATTCCAGCCCTACGCTGGCGTGGGCATCAACTACACGATGTTCTTCGATGAAGACCTGAGCAGCAACCGCAAGGCCCAAGGCTTCAGCAACATGAAGCTGAAGGACTCGGTAGGCATCGCCGGCCAACTGGGCATGGACTACATGCTCACCGACAACCTGCTGCTCAACGCCGCGGTCTGGTACGTCGACATCGACACCAAGGCCAGCATCGATGGCCCGAGCGCCCTGGGCGTCGGCAAGACCAAGGTCGACGTGGACGTCGATCCATGGGTCTACATGGTCGGCATCGGCTACAAGTTCTGATCCGCAGGCAAGCCCGTTCCTTCTGGAGCGGGCTTGCCCCGCGCCGCCTCGCCCCACCACAGGTACCCCCAGTAGCCCCAGGCAACCGCGCTTATCCCCGCCCCCACCCCGCACACCGCCACCCAGCCCCACTGCCCGTACACCCAGGTTGCCACGACCGCCCCCACCCCGCTACCGATCGAATAACAGCACATGTAGGCGCCGATCAGCCGGCTGGCCATCTCGCCGCGCCCCGCCAGCAACAGGCTCTGGTTGGTCACATGCACCGCCTGCACGGCCAGGTCCAGCATCAGCACGCCGATCACCAGCGCCAGCAGTGACTGCTCCAGGTAGGCGCTGGGCAGCCATGACAGCGTCAACAGCCCGAGCGCCCATCCGCTCACCCGCCGGCCATGCCCTTGATCCGCCAGGCGCCCGGCACGCGACGCCGCCAGCGCGCCAGCCACGCCGGCCAGGCCGAACAGCCCGACCTGTGTATGGTCCAGAGCCAGGGGCGCGGCGCTCAGGGGCAACACCATCGCGCTCCACAGCACGCTGAACGCCGCGAAGATCAGCACCGCAAACACACCGCGCTGACGTAGCAGACGGTCATGCCGGTACAAGCGCAGCACTGAAACCAACAGTACCCGATAGCGCTGCCTCGGCCCCTGCGGCTTGACAGCAGGCAAGCGCCAGGCCAGCAACAACGCCATGGCCAACGCCAGCCCCGCCGCCACGACGTATACGCCGTGCCAGCCCAGCAGGTCAGCCAGTGCACCCGAGACCAAGCGCGCTGACAGGATCCCCAGCACCACGCCACTGGTGACAGTCCCCACCGCCTGCCCCTGCTGAGCTGGCGTGGCCAGTGTGGCGGCATGCGCGACCATCACCTGCACCACCACCGCAGCCAGGCCGACCATGGCCATCGCCGCCAGCAGCATGGCCCAGTCCACGGCAAACGCCACGGCCAACAGCGCGCCGGCCGATGCCAGCAACTGGCCGACAATCAGCCGGCGACGATCAACCAGGTCGCCCAGCGGCACAATCAGCAACAGACCCAAGGCATAGCCGGCCTGGGTCATGCCCACCACCAGGCCGGCGCGCGCAGCGCTTACGCCGAGGCTCGCGGCCATGGCCTCGAGCAGCGGCTGGGCGAGGTACACCGTGGCCACGGCCAGGGCGCAGGCGGTAGCCAACAACAGCGTCAATCCGCGAGTGAGCGGTGGCATCAGCAATCTCTCCAAATCTGGTTTCAATTTAAAACCATGAAACTGGATTTCTAGCAAACATGGTTTTATTCTGCAACCAGATCACACTCAAGGAACGCCTCATGCTCGACGAGAACAACCAGCAATGCCCAGTGGCCCGCGCCCTGGAGGTGCTCGGCGAGCGCTGGGCGCTGATGATCCTGCGCGATGCCTTCGATGGCCCGTGCCGCTTCAGCGAATTGCAGAAAAACCTCGGGCTGGCGAAGAACATCCTCGCTTCGCGCCTGAAACTGCTGGTGAAGGCCGGGCTGCTGGCACAGCAGCCTGCGTCCGATGGCAGTGCCTACAAGGAATATGTACTGACGGAGAAGGGCCGCTCGGCGTTTCCGATCGTGATCGGCTTGCGCCAATGGGGAGAGCGCTACCTGTTCACGGCGGGAGAGTCACGCTCGCAGCTGGTCGACGATCGCGGCCAGGGTCTGGAGACGTTGCAGGTGCGGGCGCGGGACGGGCGGGCGCTGGGGCCGGAGGATTGCCGGCGGCGGGTGATCCGGCATTCGTGACGTCATCGCGGGGCAAGCCCCGCGAGAGGCTCAAGCTTTGCCGAGCAAGCGGGCCAGGCCTTCGACAAACGGCGTTGGCTCGGGAAATGCGAAACGTGCCAGCAAACGCGAGTTGTCCGCCCGCGAATGGCGGATGTCCCCCGACCGTGCCTGGCCGTAGCTGATTGCAGGCAAACCGCCCACCACCTGTTCCAGCGCCTTGAGCAACTGGTTCAGCGAGGTCGCCTGGTTCAGGCCGATGTTCACCGCACCCTCTTCCACCGCCTGCTGCTCAAGCGCCTGCACCATTACCTGGACCAGGTCACCGACAAACAGGAAGTCGCGGGTCTGCTCGCCATCACCGAACACCGTGATCGGTTTGCCACTGGTGGCGCGCTCGCAGAAGATGCTGATCACGCCTGAATACGGCGAAGAAGGGTCCTGGCGTGGCCCGAAGATATTGAAGAAGCGGAACACCACCGGCTCCAGCCCGTGCTGGCGGCGGTAGAAGTCCAGGTACTGCTCGCTGGCCAGCTTGTCCACCGCGTAGGGGGTCAGCGGCGCCTTGGGGGTGTCTTCGGCAATCGACTGGCCTTCGCCGTTGTTGCCGTACACCGCCGCGCTGGAAGCGAACAGCACGCGGCGGATGCCGTTCAGGCGCATCGCCTCGCACACGTTCAGCGTGCCGATGAAGTTGCTCTGGTGGGTCTTCACCGGGTCTTCCACCGAAGCTTGCACCGAGGCCACCGCGGCCAGGTGCACCACCGCCTGGCAGCCACTGGCGGCACGGGCTACCAGCGCGGCATCGGCGACATCGCCCTCGAGCAGTTCCAGGCGCGGGTGGCCAAGCTGCAGGTTGTCGCGCTTGCCGGTCGACAGGTCGTCGAGGATACGCACCGCGTAGCCTTTCTCCAGCAACGCATCGCACAGGTGCGAGCCAATGAAGCCGGCACCGCCGGTGATCAGGATGGGGGCGTCAGCCATGTCGGTAGAATCGGTCCAGTAGGGGCGGCAAGCCGGCGCGCCAGGCGCGTGGCTTGATGCCGAAGGTATGAAGGATCTTCTTGCAGGCCAGTACCGCGTGTTGCGGCTCCTCGCTGGCATCCGGGCGAGCGGCGTGGGCCTGGGCGGTGGGCGCCTGCACGGCCAGCTTGCGCCACTGGGTGGCCTCGGTAAGGACCGCCTGGCCGAGCACCAGCGGCGTGGTGGCCTCGTTGCCGGCGTAGTGGTAGGTCCCCCACAGCGGCGCCTGGCAATCGAGCTGCTTGAGCACCGAGAGGATCACCCGTGCCGCGTCGTCCACCGGTGTCGGGTTGCCGCGGCGGTCATCGGCCAGCAGCAACTCCTGCGGCTGCTCGGCACGGGTCAGGAAACGCCCGAGCGCGCCATCGAGGCTTTCATCCAGCAGCCAGCCGAAACGCAGCAGCACATGCTGCGGGCAGGTGGCGCGCACGCTCTGCTCGATGCGCCACAGCGCCTGGCCACGCAGGCCGAGCGGCACCGGTTCGTCCTTCTCGCTGTAGGCGGTGGCGCGCGAGCCATCGAACACCCGGTAGCTGGACGGCTGCACCAGGATCATCTCGTGGTGCTGGCACAACTCGGCGAGCCGCTCCACCGCCCGCTCCTGCTGGGCCAGGCGTTGCTCGCTGACCGACTCGGCCTGGAACCAGTCAAAGTAGTAGGCCAGGTTGATCACGGTGTGCGGGCGCTGCTCGTCGAGCAGCAGGGTCAGGCTGGCCGGATCCCAGCCGTTTTCCGGAGGGCGAGGCGCCAGGAAAGCGATATCTTCCTCGGCCCCGAGACGAATCAGCGCTTGCCCGAGGGCATTGCCACCACCCAACAGCATCAGGCGCATACGCATAGAGTCAACAGGTCCGGTCTGGTCGATGGAGGAAAGGGTTCATTTTGCTGTTTCCGACAGGGGAAGTCCAACCCAGGCAAGGCCTGGCGCGCGCCGCGTGCCGATTCGAACCGGTCGGGCGGGTGTTCCGCCTTTGCCGACAGCTACTTATACTGCGCATGGCCTGTTCAAGGAGATCAACATGGATGCCGAGCCGAACACCGCGCTGCGCGCCAGATGGCAATACGACGAACCCGCTCCCGGCCCGGAACGCTTCATCGACGAGGCTTTCGACGGCTATCGGCAACAGGCTCGCCTGCTGCTCCCGGCACATGAGTGCGCCCCCACGGTCTTCGTGGTCGGCGGCGCCCGCTCCGATTTCACCCGCCTGAACCCTTTGCTCTATCGCCTGCAACAGCAGGGGATCGGTTCGCTGACCGGCAACCTCTCCGGCCACAGCCTGGCCAGCGAGCCTGGTGCAAAGGACGCGTCGTTGGCCAGCAATCTGCAGGAAGCCCTGCGCTTCCACCAGCATCTGGACGCGCGCAGCGACACCCTGGTCGGCCACAGCCTGGGCGCCGCCATCGCCCTCAAGCTGGCCGCCCAGCGCCCCAACGTGCGCAAGCTGGTGCTGATCTGCCCGGCGGTCTACCCCGATGCAGCCCATGCCGCTCCCTTCGGTCCGGCCTTCAGCGAAGCGATCCGCAAGCCTTATGCGTTCCTCGATTGCGACAGCTACGCCTTCCTGCGCCAGTTCCAGGGCCGGGTGCTGCTGGTAATCGGCGAATATGACGGGCTCAACTCCAAGGTGCACGGCCAGGGCCCCGGCACCTCGGCCGGCACCCGGCGCCTGGCGGGAGTCGAGCGCTACAGTCCGATCCCCGAGGAGGTCACCCACGCCTTGCTGCGTTCGGTGCCGGCGCCCCATGTGGAATGCCTGATGCTCACCGACTGCGACCACGGCATCGCCGCGCACCTGCGTGACCGGCCACAGGTGGCGGATCAGGTGGCCGACGCGGTGGCGGCGTTCATTCTCGATTGAATTCGGTGGAGCGC
>NZ_JBOBDQ010000067.1:0-29274 GCF_050586565.1 Pseudomonas sp. WC1 | reverse complement strand
CAGCCCCAGAGCTGCGTGGGAACGGGCTTGCCCCGCGACAAGGCCAGCGAGGTCAATCGACCAGCTGGGCTTCCTTCAACGCCCCCAACGCCTCCAGCCAACGCGGCTGCTGGCGGTAATCGGTACGTGCGAAGCCCTGCCCGCGCATCCGCGCAATTCGCGGCGACGGCTTGACTTTCATGCGCTGCGCCGCGCTTAGGGCCAGCTCGGCCGCTGCCCGGTCGTTGCACACCAGGCCCATGTCGCACCCAGCACTGAGCGCCGCCTCGATGCGGCTGGCGGCATCGCCCACCACGTGGGCGCCGGCCATGGACAGGTCGTCGCTGAAGATCACCCCGTCGAAGCCCAATTCGCCGCGCAGGATGTCCTGCAGCCAGCGCCGGGAGAAGCCGGCGGGCTGGTTGTCGACCTGCGGATAGATCACATGGGCCGGCATCACCGCCGCCAGCTTGCCGCTCAAGCGGGTGAACGGTACCAGGTCGGCCACGCGCAGTTGTTCCAGGCTACGGTCATCGACCGGGATGGCCACATGGGAATCGGCCTCGGCCCAGCCATGGCCGGGGAAATGCTTGCCACAGGCCGCCATGCCCGCGGCATTCATGCCGCGGATGAATGCGCCAGCCAGTTCGGTGGCCCGCTGCGGATTGCCTTCGAAGGCGCGGCTGCCGACCACCGCGCTACGCTGGTGATCGAGGTCCAGCACCGGGGCAAAGCTCAGGTCCAGGCCTACCGCCAGCACCTCGGTGGCCATCAGCCAGCCGCACTGCTCGGCCAGGTATTCGGCATTGGCGTTGTCGGCGATGGCGCGCATGGCCGGCAGGCGCACGAAGCCCTGGCGCAGGCGCTGGACCCGCCCGCCTTCCTGGTCCACGGCCAGGATCAGGTCGGGGCGGATGGCGCGGATCGAGGCGCACAGCTCGCGCACCTGGCGTGGGCTGTCGATGTTGCGGGCAAAGATGATCAGGCCGGCCACTTCGGGCTGGCGCAGCAGATGGCGGTCTTCGGCGGTCAGCCATTTACCGGCGATATCCACCATCAGGGAGCCTTGCAGGCTGGCAGTCATTGGGAATCCTTCATTGGAGATCCGGAGGTCGCGCGCGCGCGCGCAAACATCGGACAACGGGGTGTCCGATCGTTCAGTGGCGAAGCTGCCGTGTTGACAGGGATTGCGGCGGGGGCGAGTGCTGGCATGGGCGCTAGCTTAGCGCAAGCGCCCTGCCCCGCCCAGTGCTCAGGCCTTGGCGGGCGCGCCGGACTTGCTGCGTGGGCGCAACTGCGCCGCGGCCATGGCCTGGTCGGTGACACCGCTGTCGGCACGCATGCCGGCGGCCAGGAACGGCACCATCAGGCGCATCACCTGCTCGATCGAGGTGTTGATGCCGAAGTCGGTTTCGGCGATGGCGCGCAGGGCCTTGATACCGGACATGCTGAACGCCGCGGCGCCGAGCATGAAGTGCACGCGCCAGAACAGCTCCAGTGGCGGAATGCGCGGCGCGGCCTCGTTGACCAGCAGCATGTAGCGGCGGAATACCTTGCCGTACATGTCTTCCAGGTAACGGCGCAGGTGCCCCTGGCTCTGGCTGAAGGCCAGGCCCAGCAGGCGCATGAAGATCGACAGGTCGTTGTTGCTGCGCGGTTGCACGACCAGGGCCTGCTCCACCAGCATTTCCAGCAGCTCCTCGAGCGAGGCCTTCTGCTCGGGACGCGCCTGGTGGCGGTCGAGCTCACGCTCCAGGCTGGCGCAGAACGGGCCCAGGAAGCGGGAAAAGACTGCCTGGATCAGGGCTTTCTTCGAACCGAAATGGTAGTTCACCGCCGCCAGGTTGACCCCGGCCTTGCTGGTGATCAGCCGCAATGAGGTTTCCGCGAACCCGCGCTCCGCGAACAGCTGCTCCGCCGCATCGAGGATGCGCTCAACGGTTTCCGATTGGGCCATGACTACTCCGCCTGACAAACAGTTGTTTGAAACATACGTTTCAGTGCTGCACATGTCAAGGCTGGGTGACTGGCCGGTCGCCATTTAAAAGCGCCAAGCCACAAGCTGCAAGCGACAAGATGCACCCGACGCGCTCTATTTCTTGCAGCGAGTAGCTTGCAGCCGTCTCATCACTGTATATAATTCCAGTCACTGTATATAAAGACAGAGCCCTCGCCCATGCTGAAACTGACGCCACGCCAAGCCGAGATTCTGGCTTTCATCAAACGCTGCCTCGAAGACAACGGCTTCCCGCCGACCCGTGCCGAGATCGCCCAGGAGTTGGGCTTCAAGTCACCCAACGCCGCCGAGGAGCACCTGAAAGCCCTGGCCCGCAAGGGCGCCATCGAGATGACCCCTGGCGCTTCCCGCGGTATCCGCATCCCCGGCCTCGAGCCCAAGCAAGAGGACAGCGGCCTGCCCATCATCGGTCGCGTCGCTGCCGGTGCACCGATCCTCGCCGAGCAGCACATCGAGGATTCCTGCAGCATCAACCCGGCCTTCTTCCATCCGCGCGCCGATTACCTGCTGCGGGTACACGGCATGAGCATGAAGGACATCGGCATTTTCGACGGCGACCTGCTCGCCGTGCACACCACCCGCGAAGCCCGCAACGGCCAGGTGGTGGTAGCCCGCATTGGCGACGAAGTGACCGTCAAGCGCTTCAAGCGCGAAGGCAGCAAGGTCTGGCTGATCGCCGAGAACCCCGAATTCGCCCCCATCGAAGTCGACCTGAAAGACCAGGAACTGGTGATCGAGGGCTTGAGCGTCGGCGTCCTGCGCCGCTGAACCAGGAGGCGTCATGCAGCCGTTCACCCATGTACCCCAGCAAGCCCAGCTGCCGCTGTTCGAGGCCTTCCTTGCCCAGCCGGTGCTACCAGGCCTCAAGCCCAGCGCGCCACCGCGCAAGAGCAGCCAGCCAGAGCTGTTCAGCGAGCTGGCCCTGCGCGGCGCGCCAGGGCACTGCCAGAGCCTGCTGGCGCCGATCCTGCGCGAACTCAGCGAAGAAGACGACAGCCGCTGGCTGACGCTCATCGCCCCACCCGGCAGCCTCACCCAGGCCTGGCTGCGCGACGCCGGCCTAAACCGCGAACGCATCCTGCTGCTGCAACCCGGCGGCAGGCAGACAGCCCTGCAACTGGCCTGCGAGGCACTGCGCCTCGGGCACAGCCATACCGTGGTCAGCTGGCTGGGCACCATCAACAGCAACGCCCGCCAACAGCTGCAGCGCGCAGCGGCCAGCGGAAACGCACAAAGCCTGAACATCCGCCTCGGCTGATGTTCAGGCTTTGCCTGTCAATCGCTTGAAACCCTGGGCCGCTACCGTGGCTCAGTGAAGGACGCGTGGCCCCTCTTCACGCTCGAAGTCACCTTCAACCAGGCGACCGGCCATTTGCACGCCAACGCTGAGCATGGCCTTGGCCACCTCCACATGCTGTCCTTGCAGGAATGCCTTGGCATCCTCGGAGAAATCCAGGGTTACCAGGGAGCCTTCATCCTCGGCGCGGCGCAGCTCGATCCGACCATCAGGCAACTCGACAATTTCTAGAAAGGACGTTGACATAAAGGGCCTGCTTTTCACGAAAGGCCATTAGTGTACCAGCCATGGAAGCGCTCAGCACTCACTCAGCGCATCGCGGAATCGTCTCACCAGGCTTTTCAGGTTCTGCCGCCAGGCCTCCAGTTCCTCCCGGGAAAGCTCGACCGGCTCAGGCTCGTCCAGATTGACGGCCTGGATCAGCGGCTGGGTAACGTCACCCTTCAGGGTTTTCTTCGCGACCGGTGGTCGGAACAAATCGGCATAAGCCGCCAGCAGACGCGCCAGCCAGGTTTCCGGCTGGCGGGCCAACTCCAGCAGCTCGGCCATTTCCGGGATCGCCACGCTCTGCAGCACCTCGTCGCTGAACAGCAACTCCGCCCGTGCCGCCGAGGCCTGGGGCAGGCGGTAGAAGCCGGCGATCTCGTGGCACAGCCCAAGCAGCGCGCCATACAGGTGGAACAGCGCCGACTCGCGCTCGGCCTGGAGCAGCCCCTGGGCATTCATCGCCTGGCTGTCCGCGGCCTTGGCCATGGACTCCAGCGCGAGGCCGGCGAAGAACAGTTTCTGGTTGGTGCGAGTGTAGAGTTCCTGGGCCATTTCGACTGACTCCTGAAGGCTGCAAGGCGATTGCTTGCAGTTTCAGGGATTGCGCTTTGCTTGTCATCAAATGACTGGGGCCGCTCCGCGCCCCAGTCACGCCTTCAGATCAGCGCTTGTCTTCGACCTTCCACACCTTGCCGTCGTAGAACGCCTTCCAGCCGGTAGGCTTGCCGTCAACCTCGGACTGCACGTACTGCTCCTTGGTCTTGCGGCTATAGCGGATCACCGTCGGGCGCCCTTCCGGGTCCTTCTGTGGCGCCTCGCAGAGGAAGTGATACTTCGGATCGATCTCATGCTTGTGCGGGACGATCTCCAGCACCAGCGGTGCACGGGTTTCGCGGTTTTTCGGGAACTGGCTGGCGGCCAGGAACAGACCTGAGGCACCGTCACGCAGCACGTAGGTATCGTCGACCTTCTCGCACTTGAGCTCCGGCATGTCCACCTTGTCCATCTTCGGTGGCGCCGCCTCGCCGCTCTTGAGCAGCTTGCGGGTGTTCTTGCAGCTTGGGTTGGTGCAGCCGAAGAACTTGCCGAAACGGCCGGTTTTGAGCTGCATCTCGCTGCCGCACTTGTCGCATTCCAGGCTCGGGCCTTCGTAGCCCTTGATGCGGTAGTTGCCTTCTTCGATCTCGTAGCCGACGCAGTCCGGGTTGTTACCGCAGATGTGAAGCTTGCGCTTCTCGTCGAGCAGGTAGGCATCCATCGCCGTCGCGCAGATCGGGCAGCGGTGCTTGCCGCGCAGCACCAGGGACTCGGACTCGCCCTCGTCGTCAGCGGCGATTTCGTCGCCCGGCACCAGGTTGACCGTTGCCTTGCAACGCTCCTTTGGCGGCAGGCTATAGCCCGAGCAGCCGAGGAACACGCCGGTGGACGCGGTACGGATCATCATTGGCCGGCCACATTCCTTGCACGGAATGTTGGTCAGGGTCGGCTGGTTGGCGCGCATGCCGTGCTCGCTGGACTCGGCGGTCTGCAACTTCTTGCTGAAATCGCCATAGAACTCGTCGAGGACGTTCTTCCAGTCACGCTCGCCCTGGGCCACATCGTCGAGGTTCTCTTCCATGCCGGCGGTAAAGCCGTAGTCCATCAGGTTGGCGAAGCTCTCGGACAGGCGCTCGGTGACGATGTCGCCCATCTTCTCGGAGTAGAAACGACGGTTGTGCAGCGTCACATAACCGCGATCCTGGATGGTGGAGATGATCGCCGCGTAGGTCGACGGCCGGCCGATGCCACGCTTCTCCATTTCCTTGACCAGACTGGCTTCGGTGAAGCGCGCCGGCGGCTTGGTGAAGTGCTGGCTGGGATCGAGCTGGATCAGCTTGAGCGCTTCACCCTGGGCCATTTCCGGCAGCACGTCGTCTTCGCCCGGTTTGCTTTGCTGCGGCAGGACACGGGTGTAACCATCAAACTTGAGGATACGGCCCTTGGCGCGCAGCTCGAACTCGCCCGCCACCACGGTGACACTGGTGGACAGGTACTGCGCCGGCGGCATCTGGCAAGCCAGGAACTGGCGCCAGATCAGCTCGTACAGGCGCTCGGCGTCACGCTCCATGCCACTGAGCTTGGTCGGGTGGGTACTGACGTCGGACGGACGGATCGCTTCGTGCGCCTCCTGGGCCCCTTCCTTGCTGCCATAGACGATGGGCGCGGCAGGCAGGTACTGCTTGCCGAACTCCTTCTCGATGTAGCTGCGGGCCATCTCGACAGCGTCGGTCGACAGGTTGGTCGAGTCGGTACGCATGTAGGTGATGTAGCCGGCTTCGTACAGACGCTGGGCCATCATCATGGTCTTCTTCACCCCGAAGCCCAGGCGATTGCTTGCGGCCTGCTGCAGGGTGGAGGTAATGAACGGTGCCGAAGGCTTGCTGCTGGTCGGCCGGTCCTCGCGCTTGCTCACGCTGTAGCTGGAGGCCTTGAGCTTCTCCAGCGCGGCCATGGCCTGGGCTTCGTTGAGCGGCTTGAAGGCCTCGCCCTTCTCACGGGCTACCTCGAAACGCACCTTGGCGTTCTTGGCAGTACCCAGGTCGGCGTGGACTTCCCAGTACTCTTCGGGGTTGAACGCCCGGATCTCGCGCTCGCGCTCGACCACCAGCTTCACCGCCACCGACTGTACGCGGCCGGCGGAAAGGCCACGGGCGATTTTCGCCCACAGCAGCGGCGAGACCATGTAGCCAACCACGCGATCAAGGAAACGCCGCGCCTGCTGGGCGTTGACCCGGTCAATATCGAGCTCGCCCGGCTGGGAGAAGGCTTCCTGGATGGCTTTCTTGGTGATCTCGTTGAACACCACGCGCTTGTAACGACTGTCGTCTCCGCCGATGGCCTCGCGCAGGTGCCAGGCGATGGCTTCCCCCTCGCGATCCAAGTCGGTTGCGAGATAGATGGTGTCGGCATCCTTGGCCAGGCGGCGCAGCTCCTCGATGACCTTCTCCTTGCCGGGAAGAATCTCGTACTTGGCCTTCCAGCCCGCCTCGGGGTCGACGCCCATGCGTGCAACCAGGGTACGGCGCGCCTTTTCCTTCGGCGACAAGGCCGGAGCCTCGGCCGCGGCCTTGCCACGCTTGGCCGCCGGTTCCTTGCTCGCACTGGCGGAACCGCTGGTGGGAAGGTCACGGATGTGGCCGATACTCGACTTCACCACGTACTGGCTGCCCAGGTACTTGTTGATGGTCTTGGCCTTGGCCGGGGATTCCACAATGACCAGCGATTTGCCCATGGATCGGAGTATTCCTGAATCTGAAGATGAAAAACGCGTCAGGTGCCGGACGCGGCACCGCTATATATAGTGGCAAAAGAGTGAGGTCAAGCGCGGTCTATCACTCGCGCACCTTGCCCAGCCGCTCGCCAAGGCCCTCTTCGGCCTTGACCAAAGCAAAGCGTGGCACCTGCTCGCCGTCAACCTCGACGGACTCCTGGAACATCGAAAGTGGCCTGACCCAGAAGCTGTAATCACCATACAGGCACTGGTAGAACACCATCCACTCCTCGCTCTCGGAGTGTCGCGCAGCGCTGAAAACACGGTACTCAGGGCCTTTGTAATGCCGGTACACACCAGGTTGTATCTGCATGTCGCTCGCCCTCTTGAACAAATCCTGTAAAAAACAAAAGCCGGGGCACATGGCCCCGGCTGCTGTCCTGCGACGCGATCAGACGCGTTCGAAGACAGTGGTGATGCCTTGGCCCAGGCCGACACACATGGTGGCGACGCCCAGGGTACCGCCATTTTGCTTCATGACGTTGAGCAGGGTGCCGGAAATCCGCGCCCCCGAGCAACCGAACGGGTGACCCAGGGCGATAGCGCCGCCGTGCAGGTTAACCTTCTCATTCATCTTGTCGAGCACTTTCAGATCTTTCAGCACCGGCAGGGCCTGTGCGGCGAAAGCTTCGTTGAGCTCGAAGAAGTCGATGTCGGCTATGGTCAGACCAGCGCGCTTGAGGGCTTTCTGCGTCGACGGGACCGGGCCGTAGCCCATGATCGCCGGGTCCACGCCGGCGACCGCCATCGAACGGATGACCGCCAGTGGCTGGATCCCCAGGTCCATGGCGCGCTGGCCGGACATGACGATCATGCACGAGGCGCCGTCGGTGATCTGCGACGAGGTGCCCGCGGTGACGGTGCCGCCTTTCGGGTTGAACGCCGGCTTGAGCGACGCCAGGCCTTCGAGGGTGGTTTCCGGGCGAATAGTCTCGTCGTAGTCGAAGACCTTCAGGAAGCCGTTCTCGTCGTAGCCCTGCATCGGGATGATCTCGTCCTTGAACTTGCCTTCGACCGTCGCCTTGTGGGCGAGCTGGTGCGAACGCACACCGAACAGATCCTGTTGCTCACGGGTGATGCCGTGCATCTTGCCCAGCATCTCGGCAGTCAGGCCCATCATCCCGGAAGCCTTGGCAGCGTGCAAGGACAGGTGCGGGTTGGGGTCGACGCCATGCATCATGCTGACGTGACCCATGTGCTCGACACCACCGATGACGAACACGTCGCCGTTGCCGGTCATGATCGCCTGGGCGGCGGTGTGCAGCGCGCTCATCGACGAGCCGCACAGGCGGCTGACGGTTTGCGCGGCGGAGGTGTGCGGGATCTGGGTCATCAGCGAGGCCATGCGGGCGATGTTCCAGCCCTGCTCCAGGGTCTGGTTGACGCAGCCCCAGATCACGTCTTCGACTTCTTTCGGGTCGACCTTGTCGTTGCGCTCCAGCAGCTTGCTGATCAGGTGCGCGGACATGTCTTCGGCACGAGTGTTGCGGTGCATGCCACCCTTGGAGCGGCCCATCGGCGTGCGACCGAAGTCGACAATCACCACGTCTCTTGGATTCAGGCTCATATCAATATTCTCGCTCTAGCTCGTGGGCGCTCAGTTGAAGAAGCGCTGGCCATTCTTGGCCATTTCGCGCAGCTTCGCAGTGGGGTGGTACAGCGGCCCCAGGTCGGCGTACTTGTCGGCCAGTGCGACGAACTCGGCGACCCCGATCGAATCGATGTAGCGCAGCGCGCCACCGCGGAAGGGAGGGAAACCGATGCCGTAGACCAGGCCCATGTCGGCTTCGGCGGCGGTGGCGACGATGCCGTCCTCCAGGCAGCGCACGGTTTCCAGGCACAGCGGTACCATCATCCAGTTGATGATGTCTTCGTCGGTGACTTCACGCTGCTCGAAGATGACCGGTTTGAGCACGTCGAGCACGCTGGCGTCGGCGACTTTCTTCGGCTTGCCGCGCTTGTCGGTCTCATAGGCGTAGAAGCCCTTGCCGTTCTTCTGGCCCAGGCGGTTGGCCTCGTACAGGGCGTCGACGGCCGAGCGACGCTCGTCCTTCATGCGGTCCGGGAAGCCTTCGGCCATCACGTCGCGGCCGTGGTGACCGGTGTCGATGCCGACCACGTCCATCAGGTAGGCCGGGCCCATCGGCCAGCCGAACTTCTCCATCACCTTGTCGATGCGCACGAAGTCGACGCCTGCGCTGACCAGCTTGGCGAAGCCGCCGAAATACGGGAACAGCACGCGATTGACCAGGAAGCCCGGGCAGTCGTTGACCACGATCGGGTTCTTGCCCATCTTCTTGGCGTAGGCCACTGTGGTGGCCACGGCCACGTCGCTGGACTTCTCGCCACGGATGACTTCCACCAGCGGCATCATGTGCACCGGGTTGAAGAAGTGCATGCCGACGAAGTTTTCCGGACGCTTGAGCGCCTTGGCCAGCAGGTTGATGGAGATGGTCGAGGTATTGGAGGCGAGGATCGCATCCTCTTTCACCTGGCCTTCCACTTCAGCCAGCACGGCTTGCTTGACCTTCGGGTTCTCGACCACGGCCTCGACGATGATGTCGACGTTGCCGAAGTCACCGTAGGACAGGGTCGGGCGAATGGCGTTGAGGGCCTCGGCCATCTTGGCCGGGGTCAGGCGCCCTTTCTCGACGCGCTTGCCGAGCAGCTTGGAGGCCTCGTTCAGGCCCAGCTGGATGGCTTCCTCGCGAATATCCTTCATCAGGATTGGCGTGCCCTTGACCGCCGACTGGTAGGCGATGCCGCCACCCATGATACCGGCGCCGAGCACGGCGGCCTGTTTCACATCGTGAGCGATCTCGTCGTGGGCCTTGGCCTTGCGCTTGAGCTCCTGGTCGTTCAGGAACAGGCCGATCAGGCTTTCGGCGACCGAGGTCTTGGCCAGCTTGGCGAAGCCTGCGGCCTCGACCTCGAGGGCCTTGTCACGGCCGAAGTTGGCGGCCTTCTGGATGGTCTTGATGGCCTCGACTGGCGCCGGGTAGTTCGGGCCGGCCTGGCCGGCAACGAAGCCCTTGGCGGTCTCGAAAGCCATCATCTGCTCGATGGCATTGAGCTTGAGCTTTTCCAGCTTGGGCTGGCGCTTGGCCTTGTAGTCCAGCTCACCGCTGATGGCGCGCTTGACCAGGTCCAGGGCACCGGCCTGCAGCAGCTCAGGGGCGACCACGGCATCGACGGCGCCGACTTTCAGGGCGTCCTCGGCGCGGTTTTCCTTGCCGGAGGCGATCCACTCGATGGCGTTGTCCGAGCCGATCAGGCGCGGCAGGCGCACGGTGCCGCCAAAGCCTGGGTAGATGCCCAGCTTGACTTCCGGCAGGCCGATCTTGGCGCTGCTGGCCATGACCCGGTAGTCGGCGGCCAGGCACATCTCCAGGCCGCCGCCCAGGGCGATGCCGTTGATGGCGACCACGGTCGGCACCTGCAGGTCTTCGAAGTCACTGAAAATGCGATTGGCTTCCAGGTTGCCGGCGACCAGTTCGGCCTCGGGCAGCTTGAAGTTGTCGACGAACTCGGTGATGTCGGCGCCGACGATGAACACGTCCTTGCCACTGCTGACGATCACGCCCTTGACCGAGGCATCGGCCTTGATCACGTCCACGGCCTGACGCAGCTCGTTCAGAGTGAGACGGTTGAACTTGTTGACGGACTCACCCTTGAGGTCGAACTTCAGTTCGACGATGCCGCTTTCAAGAGCCTTAACCGTGATGGCTTTACCTTCGTAAATCATCAACTGATCTCCACGATATGGAAGCTGAACAGTACACGTCGATCGCTGGCAACGAGAGCCGGTCTAACGGCCCCTCGCCCCAGGCACACCCGTCGACGCGCTAATCGGGATTCTGTAAGAGCCGTCTGACATACAAACGCTCAATTCATACGCCCGTTTGACTTGGGTGTGCACACATTCCCCGAAAAGAACCGCGTTGTCAAATACTCGCGAAGGCCGTGAAAACGCGACTTTCCAGTCATCTTCTACCCTCCGGGTACGAAAAATGATGACAGTGATCGCCCTCCATTCATGTCAGCGATAGGCCACCCCGATGGCAGACGTGCTTTTTTCTAAACGCATCTGGCCAGGATGGCTACACTGCGACTGATTGAAAGTATTTCCGGCCTGCCTGGCCCTGTGCTTGCACGCACAAACGCAAAACGGCGCACAGGAGCATGTTTGCTCCTGTGCGCCGTTTTGTGTCACACGGGCTCAGGCGAGGGTTTCGAGGGTCTGGGCAATATCCTGCAAAACAGATTTGTCGCCCCGCTCGCTCCAGTACAGCGCAATCATGCGACTGTCGGCCTCGACCTTGTAGACCGTTGCCGGCAGGCGGGCGAAGGTCTCGGCCAGGCGCTGATCCTCGCAGGGCTCGCGCCACTGGTTCCACCACACGCCGGGGGTGATCTGCCAGTAGCACCAGTTGTCAGCGCGCCCCTTACGCCGCGCCCGGTGGTACTGCGGGCAGGGGCTGGGTGGCTCGTTTAGCAGCCAGTGCGGCCACTGTTGCGGCGCCAGTTGCATGGCCAGCCCCATGCGGCGCCCCTCCAGGCGCAGGCTCATCTGCTCGCTCTGTTTGCGCGAGGGGCGCAACCAGGCCAACGGGCTGAGAATCAGCGCAAGGATTGACACCACCAGCCATACCGTCATATCTGTAGACCTTATAAAGCGTTGCAAATGAGCGGGTTAGTCAGGTTTCACGAACGCCCCGCGCGAAAGCGACCATACTTCTACTATCGCGATTGTCAGGAGTACTGCACATGCACTATGAACATCTTCTGGTCGCCGTCGACCTGACCGAAGAATGCGATCCGGTGATCAAGCGCGCCATGAAACTCGCCGAACCCACCGGCGCCAAGGTCTCCCTGGTGCATATCGTCGAACCCATGGCCATGGCCTTCGGCGGCGACGTGCCCATGGACCTGTCGCAGTTGCAGCAGCAACAGTTCGACCAGGCCAAGGAACGCATGGAGCGCCTGTACAACAAATACCCGGATATCAATCGCGGCGACTCGCACCTGGTCTACGGCCAGCCGCGCCAGGAAATCCACCAGTTGGCCAAGGATCAGAAGTGCGACCTGATCGTGGTCGGCAGCCATGGCCGCCACGGCCTGGCACTGCTGCTGGGCTCCACCGCCAACGACGTGCTGCACGGCGCGCCGTGCGATGTGTTGGCGGTGCGGTTGCAGAAGAAGGCCGAGTAATACTTTCATCGCGGGGCAAGCCCGCTCCCACAAAGCCCGTCAAACAGGGCTGCGTGGGAGCGAGCTTGTCCCGCGATGGCTTCAGCCTTCCAGCTCGGCCCAGCGCTCCACCAGCACGTCCAGCTCGCCCTGCAGCTTCTCGATCTTGGCCAGCACCGCCGCAGTCTCGGCAATCGGCCGCTGATAGAAGCCCGCCGCACTCACTTCTTCCTGTGCCTCGGCCATCCGCCGTTCCAGCTCATCGATCTGCCCCGGCAGCATTTCCAGCTCACGCTGCAGCTTGTAGCTGAGCTTCTTCTTGCTGGCATCGGCCGCAGGCGTAGCAGCGGCAAGCGGCGCCACCTCCTCCACCGGCGCCTGCACCACGGCGCTGTTGAGCTCGGACTTGCCGCCCTTGCTTTCGGTCACGCCGAGCAGCTTCGGCGAACCGCCCTGGCGGATCCAGTCCTCGTAGCCACCGACGTACTCGCGCACGCGCCCTTCACCTTCGAACACCAGAGTGCTGGTCACCACGTTGTCGAGGAAGGCCCGGTCGTGACTGACCATCAGCACCGTGCCCTTGTAGTTCGACAGCACCTCCTCGAGCAGCTCGAGGGTCTCGACGTCGAGATCGTTGGTCGGTTCGTCCAGCACCAGCAGGTTGGCCGGCTTGCTGAACAGCTTGGCCAGCAGCAGGCGCGCGCGCTCGCCCCCGGACAGCGCCTTGACTGGTGTACGCGCACGCTGCGGGCTGAACAGGAAGTCGCCGAGGTAGCTGAGCACATGGCGGTTCTGGCCATCGATTTCGATGAAATCGCGGCCTTCGGCCAGGTTGTCGATGACGGTCTTTTCCAGGTCCAGCTGATGGCGCATCTGGTCGAAGTAGGCCACCTCCAGTTTGGTGCCACGCTCGACCTTGCCACTGGTGGGCTCCAGGTCGCCCAGCATCAGCTTGAGCAGGGTCGTCTTGCCGGTGCCGTTGGCACCGAGCAGGCCGATACGGTCCTGGCGCTGCAGCACCATGGAGAAGTCCTTGACCAGCTTCGGTCCATTCTGGTGGGCGAAGCTGACGTCCTCCAGCACCATCACCTGCTTGCCGGACTTGTCCGCCACCTCGATCTGGATATTGGCCTTGCCCTGGCGTTCACGGCGCTCGCCGCGCTCCACGCGCAGCGCCTTGAGCGCGCGCACGCGGCCTTCGTTGCGGGTACGTCGGGCCTTGATGCCCTGGCGGATCCACACTTCCTCCTGGGCCAGGCGCTTGTCGAACAGCGCGTTGGCAGTGGCCTCGGCGGCCAGCTCGGCCTCCTTATGCACCAGGAAGCTGGCGTAGTCGCCGTTCCAGTCGATCAGCCCGCCACGGTCCAGCTCGAGGATGCGCGTGGCCAGGTTCTGCAGGAAGGAACGGTCGTGGGTGATGAACAGCACCGCGCCACCGAAGCCTTTGAGCGCCTCTTCCAGCCAGGCGATGGCGCCGATGTCCAGGTGGTTGGTCGGTTCGTCGAGCAGCAGCAGGTCAGGCTCGGACACCAGCGCCTGGGCCAGCAGCACGCGCCGGCGCCAGCCGCCGGACAGCTCGGCCAGGGTCTTGTCGGCCGGCAACTGCAGGCGGCTCAGGGTGCTTTCGACCACCTGCTGCAAGCGCCAGCCGTCACGGGCCTCGAGCTCGTGCTGGACGTGCATGAGCTTTTCCAGATCCTCGTCGCCGTGGATGTTCTGGCTCAGGTGATGGAACTGCGCCAGCAGCTCGCCGACGCCGTCAAGGCCGGCGGCCACCACGTCGAATACGCTACGCTCGTCGGCCACCGGCAGCTCCTGCGGCAGCTCGCCAATCTTCAGGCCTGGGGCGCGCCAGATATCGCCGTCATCGCCCTTCTGCTCGCCCTTGACCAGGCGCAGCATGCTCGACTTGCCCGTGCCGTTGCGGCCGATGATGCACACCCGCTCGCCACGGGCGATCTGCCAGGACACTTTGTCCAACAGCGGCATGGCGCCGAACGCGAGGGACACATCGCTGAATTTGAGCAGGGTCATGATCATCTCCAAAAACCGGGCGCGCATTCTACCTGACTTACCCCTTCACGGCATCAAAAGCCCGTTGCAGCGACAGGGCGTCGGATAACAACTCGATACAAGCACAGTGCTTTCGCCGGCCACCGGCAAACGGCTAAGCTAAGCAGTAATACTCAACAGTGCTGGCTCCGCCGTCACTTTCCATGGTTCCACTGCCCGGACGTATCATGCGCAGCCGCCTGTTACAAATTGCTTCCTGCCTGTTGCTGACCACCCTCGCCGCGAGCGTCGCACAGGCCGCCGACCTCACCCAGCAACGTCAATACTACGACGAGGCCAAGCGCGCCCTGGCCAAGGGCGACAAGGGCCCCTACCTGCGCTACGCGCAGGCGCTGCGCGATTACCCACTCACGCCCTATCTCACCTACGACGAGCTGACCGCCCGCCTCAAGAGCGCCAGCAACGAGGAGATCGAGGGTTTCCTCAAGGCCCATGGCGACCTGCCCCAGGCCAACTGGATGAAATTGCGCTGGTTGCGCTGGCTGGCCGAGCGCGGCGAATGGAACACCTTCACCCGCTATTACGACCCCAAGCTCAACTTCACCGAACTGGATTGCCTCAACGGCCAGTACCAGCTCTCCCACGGCCAGCGTGCCGAAGGCTTCGCCAGCGCCGAGAAGCTGTGGAACGTCGGCAAGTCCCAGCCCACGGCCTGCGACACCCTGTTCGCCATGTGGGCCGCCGAAGGTCAGCTGACCGAGGCCAAGCGCTGGCAGCGCGCCAAACTGGCGGCACAGGCGCGCAACTATGGGCTTGCGAACAATCTGGTGAAAACCCTCACCACCCTCGCCCCCCAGGGCAAGCTGCTGATCGACGTGGCGCAGAAGCCCGAGTTGCTCAACCAGCCTTCGCGCTTCACGCCCGTCAACGAGGCCATGTCCGACGTGGTCAGCCTTGGCCTTCGTCGCCTGGCCCGGCAGAACCCGGAGCAGGCCATGGCGCTGCTCGACGACTATGCCCAGCGCATGCACTTCTCCCGTGACGAGAAGGTCGCCATCGCCCGCGAGATCGGCCTGACCCTGGCCCGCCGCTACGACCCGCGCGCCCTCGACCTGATGACCCGCTACGACCCGGAGCTGCGCGACAACACTGTCAGCGAATGGCGCCTGCGCCTGCTGCTGCGCCTGGCCCGCTGGGAAGAAGCCTACGAACTGACCAAGCGCCTGCCCCAGGACCTGGCCAGCAGTAACCGCTGGAAGTACTGGCAGGCGCGCAGCCTGGAGCTGGCCCAGCCGAACAACCCGCAGGTCCCGCTGCTGTACAAGACCGTCGCCCGCGAACGCGACTTCTATGGCTTCCTCGCCGCCGACCGGGCGCAGACCCCCTACCAGCTGAACAACAAGCCACTGGCACTGAGCCAAGCGATAACCAACAAGGTCCGCAACACCCCCGGCATCCGCCGCGCACTGGAGTTCCACGCCCGTGGCCAGATTGTCGAGGGGCGCCGCGAGTGGTACCACGTCAGCCGCCACTTCAACCGTGACGAAATGGTCGCCCAGGCCCGCTTGGCCTACGACATGCGCTGGTACTTCCCGGCCATCCGCACCATCAGCCAGGCCCAGTACTGGGACGACCTGGACATCCGCTTCCCGATGGCCCACCGCGACACCCTGGTGCGCGAAGCCAAGGTTCGCGGCCTGCATTCGAGCTGGGTATTCGCCATCACCCGCCAGGAAAGCGCCTTCATGGAAGACGCCCGTTCCAGCGTCGGCGCCAGCGGCTTGATGCAGCTGATGCCGGGCACCGCCAAGGAAACCGCGCGCAAGTTCAGCATCCCGCTGGCTTCGCCGGCCCAGGTCTTCAACCCGGACAAGAACATCCAGCTCGGCGCTGCCTACCTGAGCCAGGTGCACAGCCAGTTCAACGGTAACCGCGTGCTGGCCTCGGCCGCCTACAACGCCGGCCCCGGGCGCGTACGCCAGTGGCTCAAGGGCGCCAAGCACCTGAGTTTCGATGTGTGGGTCGAATCGATTCCGTTCGACGAGACGCGCCAGTACGTGCAGAACGTGCTGTCGTATTCGGTCATCTACGGGCAGAAGCTCAATTCACCGCAGCCGCTGGTGGATTGGCATGAGCGGTATTTCGACGATATGTGATCGTTCGCCGAGGGCGCTGCAGCGCCTACGAGATCGAGCGCCGCCCGCGCGGCGCATCGCTGGCAAGCCAGCTCCCACATTTGTTTCGGTCCAATTACGTCTGCGCCGACGCGGCTGTACGCCTTGTTTGTACGACGCGGTTTCAGCGTGGGCACCACTGCCGCCCCACCTGTCTCAAGACATGCGCCAAGGCGGGCAGCGATAACATCACAGGAGTGATTGGCCCGAAATAGATGTGGGAGCTGGCTTGCCAGCGATGCGCCGCGCGGGCGGCGCTCGATTTCGAAAACGCTGCAAGACTATCGCCCAGCACCTTGCAGCCCTCACACAATCACACTCGCCCTGCCTTACTCGATAACCTCAACCGCCATCCCCACCTTCAGCTCCCCCTCGCCATCCACCGCCAGGTTCTGGCCAAACAGCACATCCCCTTCCTTTTCGCGGAACGTCTTGAGCGTGGTCAACGGCTCACGGTCCGGGCTGCGTTCGCCCGTGGCGGGATCGAGGGTGGTGAGGATGCAGCGCACGCTCGGCTTGAGCACGCGGAAGGTCATGTTGCCAATACGGATGCGCTTCCAGCGGTCTTCGGCAAAGGCCTCGGCCCCCTCGACCACCAGGTTCGGGCGAAAACGCAGCATCTCCATCGGGCGCCCCACCCGACGGCTCAACTCATCCAGCGAGGCCTGGCCGATCAACAGCAGGGGGAAACCATCGGGAAAGGCTGCCCGGTCACTGCTGAGGCCGTAGCCGCTGGGCAGGTAGCGGGCCCGCTGCTCGGGGCAGTACACCAGCCTTACCGCCTTGCCCAGCAGCTCGCTGAGCCAGGCTGCGGCGGCATCGCCGGCATCGGGCACGCGCAAGGTGTCGCGCCAGATGGTGATACCGCGCAGGGCCTCGTCGGCGGACGGTACCGGTACCTCCAAGGGTGCCTGCCCCGGCGCCTGGAGCAGCAGTTGGCCCTGCTCGCCGTAATTGGCGCCAACCTGCCCCAGCCCCGGCCAGGCGCGCTGGGTCAGGAAGCGGCCGTTCTCCTGCTCCACCACCAGCCAGCGCCGGTCCCCGTCCAGGCCCAGGTTGCCGACAACCGACGCCTGCAGGCGCTGGGCCTGCGCCGATTTCACCGGGTACCGATACAACGCACTGAGAAACATCCCTGCCACCTTGCGCCAGTCGAAAGGCCAAGCTTATACCGGATCGGTACAGCCGTTACACCGTGGCGTCGTCCAGGCTCAGGCGTTGACGCACCACATCCACCAGGCGATCGGGCTGGAACTTGGACAGGAAGTTGTCGCAACCGACCTTCTTGACCATGGATTCGTTGAAGCTGCCCGACAGCGAGGTATGCAGTACCACGTACAGGCCACGCAAGCGCGGGTCGTTGCGGATTTCGGTGGTCAGCCGGTAACCATCCATCTCGGGCATCTCGGCATCGGTGAAGACCATCAGCAACTTCTCGCAGACATTCTCCCCTGCGTCCGCCCAACCCTTGAGCAGGCGCAGGGCCTTGAGGCCGTCGCTGGCCACGTGCAGCTTAACCCCCAGTTGCGAGAGGGTATCGCGCAGTTGCGCCAGGGCCACGGTGGAGTCGTCCACCAGCAGCACCTCGCGGCCACGGGCGCGGGCCAGCACCGGGTCTTCGAGCTTGTCGCGGGAGACCTTGGCGTTGTAGGGCACGATCTCGGCCAGCACCTTCTCCACGTCGATGACCTCCACCAGTTGCTCGTCGACCTTGGTGATCGCCGTGAGGTAGTGCTGGCGGCCAGCGCTGGCCGGCGGCGGCATGATGGCTTCCCAGTTCATGTTGACGATACGATCCACGCCCCCCACCAGGAACGCCTGCACCGAGCGGTTGTACTCGGTGACGATGATGGTGCTGTTTGGCCCCGGCTGCAGCGGACGCATGCCGATTGCCTGGGACAGGTCGATGACCGGCAGCGTCTGGCCGCGCAGGTTGACCACGCCACAGACGAACGAATGGCGCTGCGGCATCAGGGTCAGCTTGGGCAGTTGCAGCACCTCCTGGACCTTGAACACGTTGATGGCGAACAACTGCCGGCCGGCCAGCCGGAACATGAGGATTTCCAGGCGGTTCTCACCCACCAGTTGCGTGCGTTGGTCTACCGTGTCGAGAATGCCAGCCATTGGAAGCCCCCAGGCGTGAGTCGGGAAAAAGTGAATGCATCCCCCTGTATCGGCGGACACGGGCACAGCTTGACCCCTGATGGAAAAAGCCATGCGGGGTGATTGATATCACTTTACCATCATGCTTTACTGCTGCCACATCCTGCCATGCCCGTCGTTCGCAACGAACGACCCGCCTGAAACCGCATCAGGGAAACCCCTAGTGGCAATCGGGTCCAACCTGATGTTCGCAATATCCATTAGCCATTAATGTGACGCCATTCTCACTGCATGAACGGAGTCAGGCTTTTGCGAGCGATCATCTTGGTACGGCCAATCCCTGAAGACGGGGCGCCATGATGGATAGCACTCCACTGCACAACGCCGCCGTGGCGGCCTTTTTGCAGGATGCGCAGGTCCTGTTGGCCAGGTCCCAGGAATGCCTGCAGCACCTGGAGCTGATCACCAACGATCCGGATGCCTGCCACAGCCTCAATGCCGCACTCGACACTCTCGCCCGACGAGCAGTCGCGCTCGACCTGCTCGAAGTAGCCCACCATGCCCTGGCCCTGCAACGACTGCTCGCGCCCGCGTGCGCCCAGCAGCACCTGCACGGTACCAGCCTGCCCGCGCTTGCGGCCTGCCTGACCCTGCTGGACTGGCAACTGGAGCTGCTCGACCCGCAGACCGGCCGCCTGGACATGGACACCGAGGAGCAACGACGCCTGCTGGCCGAGCTAGCCACCACCCTGGGCCAGCCGGCATCGCAACTGTGTGCCGATTGCCAGGAAGCCGGCACGTTCTGCGCCCACCCCCACGCCCAGGATGCGCTTGCAGAGCAAAGCCTCAGTGCAGCCGACCGCCATCATTAACCCGACTAAATGCGCGGCAACTAAACTCACTCAGGGTTTAACTTGAAAAGTTTGGCAAGTTTTTCCAAATGTTTTTGCCCGCTGGTTTTTTAGTTGATCGAGGCGCACTGGAAACATCTTTTAATAATGGCACTATGCTAGCCAGCGCCTTGCCCGCCAGCCCCGCCACAGCCCGGAAAATCCGAGGTTTCAAGCAGTTATCCCCCCGCGACCAAATTCAATCAAAGTGATAACATGCGCACGTTCGAACATGCGCATCCAGACTATCGGGTGATTGGATACGTGCCCGGTGCTTGATTGAATGCACGGCACCAGCACCTCTGGCCAGGCATGTGCAATGCCCTCAACTGCAATAACTCAGTGGCTTCCCTATCTATGCTCCCACGCTTGAAGTTCCTCCAGCGTTGCCGCTCCAGAGTTGCCCTGCTCCGCTGGACGACCACGCTGTTGTGCATTGCATCGCTGGCGGCAAACCTGGTGGTGTACCTGCGCACCCTGCCATTGTCGGCCAGCTTGCTGTTGCTCCAGTTGCTGGCGATGATCGGCGTCGGCTGGCACCTGCGCCATTGGGCGCGCTCGATCAACCTGCGCCCGGCGGAACTGGCCACGCGCATGCTCAAGGTGCAAGAGAGCGAGCGTCAGCGCCTGAGCCGTGAACTGCATGACGATATCGGTCAACTGCTGACCGCCGCCAAGCTGCAGGTCGACTGGCTGCAACGCCGGGTGCCGGCGGACCTGCAGGAGCACTGCGCTACCTTGCGCAGCACCCTGGACCATACGCTGGGCAACGTGCGCGACGTTTCCACCATTCTCAATCCTCGACAACTGGCCAGCCTGGGCCTGGAGGCGAGCCTGCGCGCGCATTTGCTGCGCACCTTGGAAAACACCGAGGTGCACTGGAGTCTTGAATGCAACCAACGCCTGGGCGGCATCAGCGAAGAGGTGACCATGGCGGCCTTTCGCATCACCCAGGAAGCGGTCACCAACATGCTCCGCCACGCACACGCACGCAATCTGGTGGTCCGCCTGCAGCGCACCTCAGCCGGCCTGGCGCTGTCGATCCAGGATGACGGCGGCGGCTTCGTGCCGGCGCAGACGCCAGCAGAAAGCGGCCTGCGCGGCATGGCTGGCATGCAGGAACGTGTGACAGCGCTGCAGGGCAGCCTGAGCATCACCAGCCAGCCCGGCCAGGGCACCCGGATCGACGCCCTCTTCCCATGGCCACCCCGCAACCAAGAACGTGCCAGGACTCCCGCTCCCGATGACCTGTAGATTATTGCTGGTGGACGACCATTCCCTGATTCGCGCAGGCGTCAGGGCCCTGGTATCGGACATCCCCGGCTACACCGTGATTGGCGAGGCCGACGATGGTGGCCAACTGCTGGAGCACGTCCGGCGTCTCGCGCCAGACATCGTCCTGCTGGATATTTCCATGCGCTCGACCAGCGGCCTGGACGCTCTCACGCAGCTACGGGCAAGCGGCTGCACCTGCAAGGTGCTGATCCTGTCCATGCACACCGACCCGGAGCTGATCATGCGCGCCCTGGAGAGCGGCGCCCATGGCTACCTGCTCAAGGACACCACGGCCACCGAACTGGAGCAGGCACTGACCGCCCTGCGCAACGACGAACGCTACCTCAGCCCGGCCATCGCCCACACCGTGATCAACCAGGCATTATTGCGCGCCCAGAGCGGCCGTCAATCGAACAACGAAGGCCACCACAACCTGACCGCCCGCCAGTTGGAGATCCTGCGCCTGATCGTGCGCGGTAAATCCACCCGGGAGATCGCCGGCGGCCTGGGCCTGTCGATCAAGACCGTGGAAACCCACCGCTCGCAGATCATGAAGCGCCTGCAGATCTACGATGTGGCGGGCCTGGTGCTGTTCGCCGTGCGCGAGAAGATCATCAGCCTGGACGACTGAGCAATGGCGAATCCGCCGGCAGGTGCACGCGCAGCGCCTTGGGCACGGCCTCGAAACGCAGGCTGGCCGCCTGCAGGGGCTCGCCGTCGAGGTTCATGTCCAGCCCCTGGGCGCTCTTGATCTCCACCCACGGCAAGCGGGCGCGCACGAACAGCCCCTCACCGGCCAACAGATCGCGCAAGGCCCCGGCCATCTCCTGGGGCGCCGGCAGGATGCCGACGTCCAGCAGGCCATCGTCCACGCTCGCCTCGGGGCATAGCACGTGCCCGCCGCCGGCCTGACGACCATTGCCGATGCCCAGCGCCAGCAACTCGCCCTGCCACTGGAACCCCGGACCCTGCAGCTCGACCGAGGCCGCCTGCAGCTCACTGAAGCGCGACAGCCCGGTGAACAGGTAGGCCGCGGCGCCCAGCACTTTCTTCAGGTCTTCAGAGGTATTGGCGGTGACCTGGGTGCCGAATCCGCCGGTAGCCATGTTCAGGAACAGTTGCTCACCCACCCGGCCCAGATCGATCGGCCGTGCCGGTACCTCCAACAGGTCGAGGGCCGCTTGCGGCTCAAGCGGCACACCGGCCGCCTTGGCGAAGTCGTTGGCCGTGCCCAGCGGCAGCAGCGCCAGGCTGGCCTGGGTAGCCGCCAGCCCCATGGCCTCGGCCACGTCGCGCAACGTGCCATCACCGCCGCCGGCGACCACGTGAGCATAGCCCGCCGCCAGAGCCTCCTCGACCAGGCGCTGGGCATCACCGCCCTCCCAGGTCAGGCGCACATCCAGCTTCCAGCCACGCTCACGCAGCTGACCCACCGCGGCTCGCACGTCTTCGTTGGTGGCCTGCTTGCCATGCAGGATCAGCAATGCCTTGCGCTCGCTCATGTCGCCCTCCCGGAAACAGGTACACAAATACCCTACTGCAATCTCGACCATGAACGCGCACGGATTGCTGCATGCCCCGCCCAAAAACCGCCGTTTCATGCAATTGCCATTGAAAGCCGCTCGTGACAGGCGCATCATTCGACAAATATTTGGCCTTCATGGAAGATGCCGCTCATAAAAGTCATTTTATTGACTTTGCGCCGCCAGACGCCTGACAGGTCGTGATTCCCTTGCATTGCGCTGCCCACAGCGCACCGATTCGAGGTTGTGACTATGAGCGTTCTGATCCCCTGCATCATCGCTGGCGGCGCCGGCACCCGATTGTGGCCGGTCTCGCGTGAAGCGATGCCCAAGCCCTTCATGCGCCTGCCCGACGGCATGAGCCTGCTGCAGAAGACCTTCAGCCGCGCCAGCAGCCTGCCCGGGGTCGAGCGGGTGCTCACGGTGACCAACCGCGAAGTGGTGTTCCGCACCCAAGACGAATATCGCCAGGTCGGTGCAGCACGCGTGGCCCTCGATTTCATTCTCGAACCCCTGGGTCGCAACACCGCCCCTGCCATTACCGCCGCTGCACTGCACTGCGCCCGCCTGCACGGCGAAGACAGCCTGCTGCTGGTGCTGCCCGCCGACCATTTGATTCAAGACCAGGGCGCTTTCGAGGCGGCCGTCGGGCAGGCCCTGGCACTGGCCGGACAAGGTTGGCTGACCACCTTCGGCCTGCAACCGACCCGTGCCGAAACGGGTTTCGGCTATATCGAGCAGGGCCAGCCGATCACTGACGGCGGCTACCAGGTCGCCCGCTTCGTCGAAAAGCCCGACGCCGACACCGCCCAGGGCTACCTCGACGGTGGTCGGCACCTGTGGAACGCCGGCATGTTCTGCCTGCGTGTCGGCACCGTGCTGCAGGAGTTGCAAGTCCATGCCCCTGAGGTCCTGCGCAGCGTGGCCGACTGCCTGGAACAGAGCCAGGTCAAGGAGGGCACGGGCGGCCGGCAGGTGGAACTCGACCCCGACCGCTTCGCCCTGGTGCCGGATATCTCCATCGACTACGCCCTCATGGAACCCTGTGCCCAAGTGGCCGTGGTGCCGTGCGACATCGGCTGGAGCGACATCGGCTGCTGGGAAGCGGTACGTGAGCTGCGCCCGGCCGACGGCCAGGGCAACCACTGCAACGGCGAAACCGTGCTGCTAGACGTGCGCAACTGCTACATCGACTCGCCACGGCGCCTGGTCGGCGCGGTCGGCCTGGACAACCTGATCGTCATCGACACCCCCGACGCCCTGCTGATCGCCGATGCCGCGCGCAGCCAGGAAGTCAAGGTGATCGCCCAGCAGCTCAAGCGCCAGGGCCATGACGCCTACCGCCTGCACCGCACCGTGACCCGCCCCTGGGGCCTGTACACGGTGCTCGAGGAAGGGCCACGGTTCAAGATCAAGCGCATCATGGTCCGCCCTGGCGAATCGCTGTCGCTGCAAATGCACCATCATCGCAGCGAGCACTGGATCGTGGTCAGCGGCATGGCCTGCGTGACCAATGGCCAGGAGGAGTTCCTGCTCGACACCAACGAGTCCACCTTCATCAAGCCCGGGCGCAGCCACCGCCTGACCAACCCCGGGGTCATCGACCTGGTGATGATCGAGGTGCAGAGCGGCGAATACCTGGGCGAAGACGACATCGTACGCTTTACTGATATCTATGGACGCGCCCCGGCGGCAGCAGCACCTGCCTGACTGCCAGAGGGCGCGTTTTTGCCATCCAGGGCCGACACCCGGCCAACCGCGAGGATTCGGGCTCATGCGCATACTCTGGACCCTGCCCTACCTGCCCTGGCCCACCACCAGCGGCAGCAAGACCCGGCAATACCACCTGCTGCGCGCCCTGGCGCAGCATGGCCACCGGATTACCTTGCTGGTGCAGTCGAAGATCCCGTTGAGCGACACCGCGCGCGAAGCCCTGGAACCCCTGGTGGAACGCCTGATCGTGCTCCCCAGGCGGCCACTGAACAGCCCGCTCAACCTGCTCGCCTCACCCATCATCGACTACCCCATGCGGGCCATCATCAATGGCCTGGCACCTTGCCTGCGGCACCGCTTCGAGCAACTGCTGGACGAACCTTGGGATGTGATCCAGATCGAGCACAGCTACAGCTTCCAACCGTTCGAGAGGGCCCTGCAGGCCCGGGGCCTGCCCTACATGCTCAGCGAGCATTACCTGGAGTCGGTGATGGGCGCCGCCTGCCATGACCGCCTGCCATTGTGGTTGCGCCCGCTGAACGCCTTCGACCGCTGGCGCTATCGGCGCTGGGAGCAAAGGGTGCTGCGCCAGCCCACGGAAGTGGTGGCGGTCAGCGCCCAGGATGCCGAGCTGATCGGCCAGATCAGCGGCCGCCCGGTGAATGTGGTGGTCAATGGCGTAGACTGTGACCACTATCAGGACGTGCGCCCCACCCTGCACAGCCAGCGCCTGCTGTTCGTTGGCAATTTCGAGTACGGCGCCAACCTGGAGGCTATCGAGTGGGCGCTGGAGGAGATCCTGCCGCAGGTATGGATGAGCAACCCGGCGGTGCGCCTGGCCATTGCCGGGCACGCGTTGCCGGCCAGCTGGAAGCTGCACTGGAACGACCCGCGCATCGAATGGGTAGGTTACCGCCCCGACCTGCGCGAGCTGCAGCGCCGCTCGGCGCTGTTCTTCGCGCCGCTGCGCCACGCCGGTGGCTCCAAGGTGAAGATCCTCGAGGCCATGGCCGCCGGGCTACCGGTCATCACCACCAGCAAGGGCGCCTCGGGCCTGGCCATGAACAATGGCGAACACTACCTGGGCAGCGACGACAGCGGCCAGCTGGCGCTGCTGGTCACGCAACTGCTCAACCAGCCGTGGCGCATGTGCCAGCTCAGCGAGGCCGGGCGCCAGTTCGCCCGCCAGCGCCATGACTGGAGCGTTGCCGCCCAGCAGCTGGAGAACGTGCACATGCGCCTGACCCAGCTGGCGCCAGCAGGCGCAGGCGCCCCCGGCGGCGTGCTAGCCAAGTAGCTCGCTGAATGGGATGAATGCCACGGGGTCCCCCTGCCGTGGCGTGCTGCCTTCAAGCACCTCCACCACCCCATCGGCCCAGGCCGCGCTGCGCAGCACACCGGAGCTCTGGTTCTTGTAGATGCGCACCCGGCCATCCTCGATGCGCGCGCGCAGGAATTCGCGCCGCGTACCGGCCTTGGGCCAATCGAAACCCGCCGGCACGCTGAAACGCAGCGGCGCGACATTTTGCACACCCAACCGCCGCAGCAGGTAGGGCCGCGCCAGCAGGCCGAAAGTGACCAACGTCGAGGCCGGGTTGCCCGGCAGGCCGATCACCGGTACCCCCTGGTAATGGCCGAAGGTCAGCGGTTTGCCCGGCTTGATCGCCAGCTTCCACAGCGCCAGTTCGCCCGCTTCGCGCAGGGCCAGGCCAAGAAAATCGGCCTCGCCCACCGACACACCACCGGTAGACAGGATCAGGTCGACATCGCCCAGCCCGGCCAGGCACTGGCGGGTGCGTTCGAGGTCGTCGGGCAGGATCCCGGCGTCCACCACCTTGCAGCCCAGGCGTTGCAGCCAACTGACCAGCAGGCGCCGGTTGCTGTTGTAGATCTGCCCGGGCCCCAGCGGCAGGCCCGGCTCGACCAGCTCGTCACCAGTCGACAGCACCGCCACCCGTGGCCGGCGCCGCACTTGCAGGGTGCCGAAACCCAGGGTCGCGGCCAGCCCGAGCTGGATCGGCCCCAACCGCGTGCCGGCGCTCATCACCTGTTCGCCAACACGGGTTTCCTGGCCTTTGGGGCGAACGTTCTGTGACAGTGCCAGGGGTTCGAGGAACCGTACCCGGCCATCCTCGAGCACTTCGGTGTTTTCCTGCATCTCAACGCAATCGGCGCCTTCGGGCAGCGGCGCGCCGGTGAAGATCCGTGCGCAGGTGCCCGGCTCCAGGGGCTGTGGCGCGTGGCCGGCGAAGATGCGCTGGGTCACCCGCAGCGGTTCGCCCTGCCAGTCGGCCAGGCACAGTGCGTAGCCGTCCATGGCGCTGTTGGGCCACGGCGGCAGGTCGAGGCCGGCCACCAGCTCATGGGCCAGGACGCGCCCTTCGGCTTCGGCCAGCGCGACGTGTTCGGTCTCGGCGATGGGCGACTTCTCGGCCAGCGCCAGCAGGCGCTGCAAGGCCTCTTCCACCGGCATCAACGGCCGGGCTACCTCAACCACGGCTGTCACAGGCCGCTGCCTGCTTCAGGTGCGGCACGAAGTTGCACGGCCGGTGGCGGGCATCCAGCTGCTCGGCGAGGATACCGTCCCAACCGGTGCGCACGGCATTGGTCGAGCCCGGCAGGCAGCAGACCAGGGTGCCGTTGGCAAGGCCTGCCAGGGCGCGGGACTGCACGGTGGAAGTGCCAATGTCGGCCACCGAGATCTGCCGGAACAGCTCGCCAAAGCCCTCGACCTGCTTGTCCAGCAGGCACGCCACGGCCTCCGGAGTGCTGTCGCGCCCGGTAAAGCCGGTGCCGCCGGTGATCAACACCACCTGCACCTGGTCATCGGCGATCCAGGTCGCGACCTGGGCGCGGATCTTGTACAGGTCATCCTTGAGCAGCACGCGCTCGGCCAGGCGGTGGCCGGCGGCGCCGAGGCGATCGACGAACAGCTGGCCGGAGGTATCGGTGTCGAAGGTACGGGTATCGCTGACCGTCAGCACGGCGATGTTCAGCGCTACAAAAGGGGTATCTGCCTTGGCTTTCATGGGAGTCCGTCGCAGGGGAACAGGGAATGTGCGCTGTTATATCACAGGCCACGGCGCCCAGACCGCGACGTTGTTCTTGGTCAATGCCAGCACGATGGCGCTATGCTGCACTGTGCAAGGAACTTGCGTGGACGCCCTGCGTCTTAATGACATCTAGCACCATCGCACTGGAGAAACACGATGATCCAACGGACCCTTCCCGCCTTCCTGCTTGCCCTGGGCCTGGGCGCCCTCGCCGGCTGCGCCTCGCCAACCGTCATCACCCTGAACGACGGCCGCGAGATCCAGGCGGTGGACACCCCTTCGTATGACGACGACTCCGGCTTCTACGAATTCGAACAGCTCGACGGCAAGCGCACGCGCATCAACAAAGACCAGATCCGTACCGTCAAGGAGCTGTGATCCAGCCCTGCGTTTTTGGCGCAACTCCTTTTTGCAACAAGGGGTTGCGTTGAAAAAATCGATGCAGTAGCATTTCGGACATCGGAGTGTAGCGCAGCCAGGTAGCGCGTCTCGTTCGGGACGAGAAGGCCGCAGGTTCGAATCCTGTCTCTCCGACCAAATCCTGCAAAAAACCCGCCTTGCGCGGGTTTTTTGTTGCCCGCGAAAAAGCCAGTCACTGGTGGGAGCAGGCCAGCCCGCCCCCACGCTTGTGCGATTACTCCGGCAACACGGGCACATGCAGCAGCTGCAAACGCGCACTGCTCCATTCGCGGGTCTTGTTGGTCAACTCAAGATCATTGTTCAGCTTCTGGCCGTAGGTCGGCACGATTTCCTTGAGCTTGGCCTGCCACTCGGCGCTCTTGATCCGATCCTTGAAGGTCTTCTCCAGCACGCTGAGCATGATCGGCGCGGCGGTCGAGGCACCGGGCGAGGCGCCCAGCAGCGCGGCGATGCTGCCATCCTCGGCGGCCACCACTTCGGTACCGAACTGCAACACGCCACCGTGCACGGGGTCCTTCTTGATCACCTGCACGCGCTGACCGGCCTGGAGCAGCTGCCAGTCTTCGTTCTTGGCGTTGGGGAAGTATTCGCGCAGGGCCGCCATGCGGTCGTCGAAGCTGAGCATCAGCTGGCCCATCAGGTAGGTGCTCAGGTCGATGTTGTCGATGCCGGCATGCATCATCGGGCTGATGTTGTGGGTGGTCAGCGAACTGAACATGTCCAGCAACGAGCCGTGCTTGAGGTACTTGGTGGAGAAGGTCGCGAACGGGCCGAACAGCAGCACCTCCTTGCCATCGATCACCCGGGTGTCCAGATGCGGCACCGACATCGGCGGCGCGCCGACCGAAGCCTTGCCGTACAGCTTGGCCTTGTGGCGGGCGACCAGGTCGGCGTTGTCGGTCATCAGGAACTGGCCACCGACCGGGAAGCCGGCATAGCCCTCGGCTTCCGGAATGCCGGACTTCTGCAGCAACTTTAGCGCGCCGCCACCGGCGCCGATGAAGACGAACTTGGCCTTGACCGCAGACTCCTTGCCACCTTTGGCCAGGTCGGCCACCACCACATTCCAGCTGCCGTCGTCGTTGCGCACGATGTCGCGCACTTCATGGCCCAGGTGCAGTTGCACGTTCGGGTTGCGGGTCATGGCAGCAAACAGCTGGCGGGTGATCTCGCCGAAGTTCACGTCGGTACCGATGGCCATGCGGGTCGCGGCCACCTTCTGCCCGGGGTTGCGCCCCTCCATCACCAGCGGCACCCACTGGCGGATCTGCTCATGGTCCTCAGTGATCTCCATGCCGCGGAACAGCGAGCTGTGCCGCAGGGCCTCGACGCGCTTGTGCAGGAAGGCGACGTTATCCTCACCCCAGACGAAGCTCATGTGCGCCACGTTGTTGATGAACGATCGTGGGTTGCTCAGCACGCCCTGTTCGACCTGGTAGGCCCAGAACTGCTTGGACACCTCGAACTGTTCGTTGACGCTGACCGCCTTGCTGATGTCGATGCTGCCGTCCTTGCCGACGCTGGTGTAGTTCAGCTCGCAGAACGCCGAGTGGCCGGTACCGGCATTGTTCCAGGCATTGGAACTCTCTTCGGCGACCTGGTCCATGCGCTCGTAGACGTCGATTTTCCAGTTCGGTTCCAGTTCGGTGAGGTAGGTCCCGAGGCTTGCGCTCATGATGCCGCCGCCGATCAGCAGGACATCGACGGACTTTTGTGGCTCCGCGGGCTTGGAGCAGCCGATGACACTCAGGCACAGGAGCGTCAGCAGGATTTTTTTCATTAGCTCAATCCAATTGAAGTGAAGGATTGGCAGTCGTTGCCCCCGGTGTGCACGCCCGGTTGTTGTTGTGGTTGGCAGGAATTTCGCGAAATCGGGGCACGATCGCCTCGGGCCTTGGCCCGGGGCGCCGTAAAGCAGGGAGTGTGCCAGGTTGCTCTGGGCCAGTGGTTCAGGGCTGTCGCAACGGGATCTGCCGGGTTGGTGGCGGCAATCCGCCAGCTAAACAGGCGCTTTGCCTGGCAGGTTGGCGGAATTCCCCCTAAGGGCCGC
>NZ_JBOBDQ010000066.1:0-29800 GCF_050586565.1 Pseudomonas sp. WC1 | reverse complement strand
GTGCGTTGTCAGCGCGAAGCCAGCAGTGCCTGGCCGCGAGCCACTGCCGCGCGCACCTGGGCCGGCGCGGTGCCACCGATGTGGTTGCGGGCGTTGACCGAACCTTCCAGGGTCAGCACGGCAAACACGTCCTGCTCGATCTGGTCGCTGAACTGGCGCAGCTCTTCCAGGCTCATCTCGGCCAGGTCCTTGCCGGTGTCGACGCCATGCTTCACCGCGTGGCCGACGATCTCGTGGCAGTCACGGAACGGCAGGCCGCGGCGCACCAGGTAGTCGGCGAGGTCCGTGGCGGTGGAGAAGCCGCGCAGGGCCGCTTCGCGCATGATCGCGTGCTTGGGCTTGATCGCCGGGATCATGTCGGCGAAGGCGCGCAGCGAGTCGCGCAGGGTGTCGGCGGCGTCGAACAGCGGCTCTTTATCTTCCTGGTTGTCCTTGTTGTAGGCCAGCGGCTGGCCTTTCATCAGGGTCAGCAGGCCGGTCAGGGCGCCGAACACGCGGCCGCTCTTGCCACGTACCAGCTCGGGTACGTCCGGGTTCTTCTTCTGCGGCATGATCGAGCTGCCGGTGCAGAAGCGATCGGGCAGGTCGATGAACTGGAACTGCGCGCTGGTCCACAGCACCAGCTCTTCGGAGAAGCGCGACAGGTGCATCATCGCGATGCTCGCGGCGGCGCAGAATTCGATGGCGAAGTCGCGGTCCGAGACGCCGTCCAGCGAGTTGCCGGCCACGGCTTCGAAGCCCAGCAACTTGCAGGTCAGCTCGCGGTCGATCGGGTAGGTGGTGCCGGCCAGCGCGGCGCTGCCCAGGGGCATGCGGTTGGCGCGCTTGCGGCAGTCGACCAGGCGCTCGTAGTCGCGGCTGAGCATTTCGAACCAGGCCAGCAGGTGGTGGCCGAAGGTCACCGGCTGGGCGGTCTGCAGGTGGGTGAAGCCGGGCATGATGGTCTCGGCTTCACGCTCGGCCTGTTCCAGCAGGCCCTTTTGCAGGCGGGTGATCTCGGCCAGGATCAGGTCGATCTCGTCACGCAGCCACAGGCGGATGTCGGTGGCCACCTGGTCGTTGCGGCTGCGGCCAGTGTGCAGCTTCTTGCCGGTGATGCCGATGCGATCGGTCAGGCGCGCCTCGATGTTCATGTGCACGTCTTCCAGGTCGACGCGCCAGTCGAAGGTGCCGGCCTCGATCTCGCCCTGGATGGTCTTCAGGCCATCGATGATGGTGTCGCGCTCGGCGTCGCTGAGTACGCCGACCTGCGCCAGCATGGTGGCGTGGGCGATCGAACCCATGATGTCGTGGCGGTACAGGCGCTTGTCGAAATCGACCGAGGCGGTGAAACGGGCGACGAAGGCGTCGACGGGCTCACTGAAGCGGCCGCCCCAGGACTGATTGGTCTTGTCGGTGCTCATGGATTCACTCGTTGAAGGCGTGAACGGAAAAGTGGCGCCGATCATAGCAGGGTTGCGCCCGCCGCCGCAGGGCGCTGGTCGCGAGAATCGTCCGGTAACAAGGGGGTGCGGCATATTCAACGATTGAACGGCAGTGTTCCACGGAGCGTCTACAGTTGGACAAAGGGCTGGCGGTGAATCTGCCAGGCCAGTGAATCTTTGGCCTTCGCACCGGTCTGTAGCGTGACCGCGTTTCGGTCGCCCCACACTTGTCTACGCTATACCCGTGCGAGACTCACTCAGGAATCCAGCGCAATTATGAATGTCCTGATCGTTGATGATGAACCCCAGGCCCGCGAGCGCCTGAGCCGGCTGCTTGGCGAGCTGGAGGGTTACACCGTGATGGAGCCCAGCGCCACCAACGGCGAGGAGGCCCTGACCCTGATCGAAAGCCTCAAGCCCGACGTGGTGGTGCTGGACATCGGCATGCCGGGCCTCGATGGCCTGCAGGTCGCCGCCCGGCTCTGCGAGCGCGAGTCGCCGCCGGCGGTGGTGTTCTGCACCGGCGACGACGAATACGGCAGCGAAGCCTTCAGGGACAGCACTTTGAGCCATGTCGAGAAGCCCATCCAGCCCCAGGCGCTGCGTGACGCCTTGCGTCGGGCTGAAAAACCCAACCGCGCCCAGCTGGCGGCGTTGACCCGCCCCGCAGGCGATACCGGCGGCGGCCCACGCAGCCATATCAGTGCCCGCACGCGCAAGGGCATCGAGTTGATCCCTATTCCCCAGGTCATCTATTTCATCGCCGACCACAAGTACGTCACCTTGCGCCACGAGGCAGGCGAAGTGCTGCTCGACGAACCCCTCAAGGCCCTGGAAGACGAGTTCGGCGAGCGGTTTGTGCGTATTCACCGCAACGCGCTGGTTGCCCGTGAGCGCATCGAGCGGTTGCAGCGCACGCCGCTGGGGCATTTCCAGCTCTACCTGAAGGGGCTAGAGGGCGATGCCCTGACCGTCAGCCGTCGGCATGTGGCCGGGGTGCGCAAGATGATGCAGTCCTTGCACTGAATACCCTTCGACAGCGTGAGAGCGGCCTTGCCCCGCGATAAGGTGCATTGCCCACCATCGCAATCGCGGGTCAAGCCCGTTCCCACGTGGCGCTTTGCTGATCTGAATCTGCGGGCACACCCGGAGGAGCTGTTATCATCGACGGCATTTCTCTGGTTCGGGGCGTTTCATGTCCACTCGCGAAATCCGCATTGCCACCCGTAAAAGTGCCTTGGCCCTGTGGCAGGCCGAATATGTAAAAGCCCGCCTGGAGCAGGCGCACCCAGGTCTCGTCGTAACCCTGGTGCCCATGGTCAGCCGCGGCGACAAGCTGCTCGACGCGCCGCTGGCGAAGATCGGCGGCAAGGGCCTGTTCGTCAAGGAGCTGGAAACCGCCCTGCTCGACAACGAAGCCGACATCGCCGTGCATTCGATGAAAGACGTGCCCATGGACTTCCCCGAAGGCCTGGGCCTGTACTGCATCTGCGAGCGCGAAGACCCGCGCGATGCCTTTGTTTCCAATACCTTTGCAAGCCTCGAGGCACTGCCGGCCGGCAGTGTTGTCGGCACTTCGAGCCTGCGCCGCCAGGCGCAACTGCTGGCGCGTCGGCCCGATCTTCAGATCCGCTTCCTGCGCGGCAACGTCAATACGCGCCTGGCCAAGCTCGATGCCGGCGAATACGACGCCATCATCCTCGCCGCCGCCGGCCTGATCCGCCTCGGCTTCGAGGACCGCATTACCGCCTCCATCAGTGTCGATGACAGCCTGCCGGCTGGTGGCCAGGGCGCGGTGGGGATCGAATGCCGTAGCGCTGATACCGAGATTCATGCCTTGCTGGCGCCGCTGCACCATGCCGACACCGCTGACCGGGTGGTGGCCGAGCGTGCCCTGAACAAGCGCCTCAATGGTGGCTGCCAGGTGCCGATCGCCTGCTACGCGGTGCTTGAAGGCGAACAGCTGTGGCTGCGTGGCCTGGTTGGCCAGCCCTCCGGTGGCACCTTGCTGGTGGCCGAAGCCCGCGCTGCGCGCGTGGATGCCGAGGCCTTGGGCATACAGGTCGCCGAAGACCTGCTGGGGCAGGGCGCCGAGGCGATCCTCAAGGAAGTCTACGGCGAGGCCGGCCACCCGTGAGCCCCTGGCGCCTGCTGCTGACCCGCCCTGAAGAGGACTGTGCGGCACTGGCGCAGACGCTGGCCGACGCGGGTATCGCCAGCGCCAGCCTGCCTTTGCTGGTGATCGAGGCGCTCGCGCCGGACCCGGCGCAGATGCAGCGCCTGCGGACGATCGCCGGGGCTCAGGCCATCATCGTGGTCAGCAAGCCGGCGGCCCGCCTGCTGCTGGAGCAGCTCGCCCAGGCGGGAGTGAAGCCGCCTTCCGCAGGTTGGTTCACGGTAGGTGAGGCGACGGCGCGAATTCTTCAGGAGCATGGGCTGCAAGTGGCCTTTCCAGCGGCCGGTGACGACAGCGAGGCCTTGCTCGGGCTGCCCGCCTTGCGCGAGGCTATTGCTGAGTCACCGAGGCCGCGCGTCCTGATCGTGCGCGGCGTCGGAGGTCGTGAACTGCTGGCTGAGCGTCTTGCCGAGCAAGGTGCTAGTGTCGATTATCTGGAATTGTATCGCCGCTGCCTGCCCGACTACCCTGCCGGAACCCTCGCCCGACGCATCGATGGGGAACGCCTCAATGGCCTGGTGGTCAGCAGTGGGCAGGGGCTGGAACACTTGCATCGACTCGCGGGTGCGCACTGGCCGCGGTTTTCCCGATTGCCGCTGTTCGTGCCCAGCCCACGGGTCGCCGAACAGGCCCGCGCACTCGGGGCGCTGGATATTGTGGATTGCCGTGGCGCCAGCGCCGCGGCCTTGCTGGCAGCCGTGCAGCGAACCGCTGCGCCTGCCTCTTAAGGCGCTAAGCTAGAGAGCGATGCGCCACCATGCAAAGGATGGATACGTGAGCGAAACTGTCTTGTCCAACACCGAACAGCCCGTGGCGTCCGAGGCGCCGGAATCCGCCACCGCCAAGCCCGCCCGACGCTCCGGCAACGGCCTGGCGCTGCTGGCCCTGCTACTGGGCGCCGCAGGCGTCGCGGTCGGCGGCTGGGGCGTCTGGCAGGTTCGCCAGCTGCAAGGCAGCGAACAAGGCCAGGGCGAACACCTGCAAGCCCTCAACCAGCGCGCCGACGCGCTGCAGCAGCGCGAGCAGCAGCTCAGCGCGCAGCTGGCCAGCCTTCCGGCAGCCAGCGAACTGGAAGATCGCCGTCGCCTTGTAGCGCAACTGCAGGGCGACCAGCAGCGCCTGAGCCAGCGCCTGGAAACCGTACTGGGCGAAAGCCGCAAGGAATGGCGCCTGGCCGAGGCCGAGCACTTGCTGCGCCTGGCGACCCTGCGCCTGTCGGCGTTGCAGGACATCACTAGCGCCAAGGCGTTGGTCGAGGGCGCCGATGAAATTCTTCGTGAGCAGAGCGACCCGGGCGCCTTCGCTGCCCGCGAGCAGTTGGCACGTAGCCTGGCGACGCTTTCCAGCACCCAGCAGCCGGACCGTACCGGCCTGTTCCTCAAGCTCGCCGCGCAGCGTGAGATGGTCCAGCAGCTCAGCGCCCAGTCGCCCGAGTTCGACAGCCAGGCCGACGCCATGGGGGCCCTGACCGCCGATGGCGACGGCGCCAGCCGCTGGTCACAGTGGTGGGCGGAAATGTCCAAGTACTTCCAGATCGAGTTCAATGCCGACGACAACGTTCGCCCGCTGCTGTCCGGCCAGTCGCTCAACCAGCTGCGCCTGGCCCTGAGCCTGACCATCGAACAGGCACAATGGGCGGCGCTCAATGGCGAAGCCAAGGTCTACACCCAGGCCCTGGACGATGCGCGCAGTGTGTTGCTGGCCAACTTCAACCCGGACAATCCGCAGAGCAAGGCGATGCTCGACAACCTCAACCAGCTGGCCGACCAGCCGGTGTCGGTGGTCACGCCTGACCTGAGCGAGAGCCTGGCTGCGGTGCAGGCCTATATCCAGCGTCGCCACCTGCCGGCCACCACGGAAGGGGCCAAGCCATGAAGCGCGTCTACCTGCTGGCAGTGTTGGCGATCGTCATTGCCGCGGCGCTGGGTATCGCGATCGCCAAGCACAGCGGCTACGTGCTGATCGCCTACGGCGGCTTCCGCTATCAGTCGGGGCTGTGGGCGGCACTGGGCGCGCTGGTCGGGATCGTCCTGCTGTTGCTGCTGGCGCGTTACCTGGTCGGGCTGGTGCTGACGTCCTCCGGGGTGGTCAACCCCTGGTCGCGGCGCAACCGCAGCCGCCGCAAGCGCATCGCCATCGAGCAGGGGCAGCTGGACCTGGCCGAGGGGCGCTGGGCAAGTGCCCAACGCCACCTGCAGCGTGCCGCCGAATCCGATCGCCAGCCACTGCTCTACTACCTCGGCGCCGCCCGTGCCGCCAACGAACTGGGCCGGGTCGAGGAGCGTGACCAGTTGCTCGAGCGCGCCCTGGAGCGCCAACCCCAGGCAGAGCTTGCCGTCGCCCTGACCCATGCCCAACTGCAGATGGACCGCGGCGAAAGCGACGGGGCGCTGGAGGCCCTGCAGGCCATGCAGGAGCGCCATCCGCACAATGCGCAGGTGCTGCGCCTGCTGCACCGCCTGCACCTGGAGCGTGGTGACTGGCCGGCGCTGATCCGCCTGCTGCCTGACCTGCGCAAGCACAAGGTGCTGCCAGCGGCCGAACTGGCCGACCTGGAGCAGCGTGCCTGGGGCCAGAACCTGGGCCTGGCGGCGACCCGTGACGAGGACCCGCAGACGGCGCGCCAGGCGCTCGAGCGCGCCTGGCAGCAGTTGACCAACGCCCAGCGCCAGGAGCCGCAACTGGTGTCGGCCTATGCCGAGCAGCTGCGCCAAATCGGCGCCCAGGGTGAAGCCGAGCAGGTGTTGCGCGGCGCGCTCAAGCGTGGCTACGAAAGCCATCTGGCCCGCTTGTATGGGCTGGTGCGCGGCGATGATCCTGGGCGCCAGTTGCAGACGGCCGAAGGCTGGCTGAAGGAGCATCCGCAGGACCCTAGTCTGTTGCTTACCCTAGGGCGCCTGAGCCTGCAGAATCGCCTGTGGGGCAAGGCCCGTGACTACCTGGAGAGCAGCCTGCGCATGGAGCGCAATCCAGAGGCTTGCGCGGAGCTGGCGCGGCTTCTGGCCGGCCTTGGCGAGACCGAGCGCAGCAACCAGCTGTTCCAGGAAGGCTTGGGGCTGCTGGATGAACGTCTGCTGGCGTTGCCGTTGCCGGAGGGGGTTCGGGCCTGAAGGGGCCTGGGCTCGCCCCACGCAGAGCTCATGGCCCTCGTGGGGCCGTGCCTGGCACCGGTTTTGTTGCCTTGGCATGCGTAAATGGCGGGCGCTGAACTTTCCTTCGTCCGTGTCGGAATGTTCCCACTTTCTACGAAAATGATTCCCTATCCATTCAGCGACTTGTCTGCGCTGTAGCGACTTGATACAAAGCGCCCCTTTCCTCTACCGTTTCAAACCACATCTCCTCTTTTCGGATCACCTTCGCCCATGTCGCTGGCCTGCCTGCGCAGCTTTTTCTTTCCCGCCTTCCTGGCCGCCGTCGCTGTGCTGGTGGCGTCGTTTCGCCTCGAGAACGTGATCGGCCTCGACCCTTGCGCGCTGTGCTTCAGCCAGCGCCTGATGCTGGGGCTCTATGCGCTGGCTTGCCTGGGTGCGGTCGTCCACGCCGGTCAGCAGCGATTGCATGCCCGGTTGGCCTTGGGGTTCTCGGTTGCCGGCGCCTTGCTGGCCGGTCGACATGTCTGGTTGCAGGCCGAGCCGTTGCCGCTCAGCGGTTGTCATCTGCCGCTGGCGCACCTGATGGAGCGTCCCTGGGGCGAGATCCTGCGAACCTTCCTGCTGGGCAGCCCGGAATGCGTGTCGATCAACTGGAGCTTTCTCGACCTGACCCTGCCTGAATGGAGCCTGCTGGCGTTCCTGTTGCTGGCCGCGCAACCACTGTCGTGGCTGGTGGTGTATCGATTGCGCCACGGCGCGGTGGCTTGATCCAGCGCAACGAGCCGGGGATTGCGCGACCAGTGGTGGCCGGCAGAGGGATTAAACGCTTGTATGAACTTAGTCTGCTGCGTACCTTGATGGGCAGGTCGCGCGGGAATAATCTCCCAGCACGCATACCGAAAATACAACTGCTCGATGCCGTTTGCTGATGTCACCTTTGTGCCACGGTGTTGTGTCGCGAGGTGCAGCGGCATCTACCCAGAAGGGAAGAGATCGCCATGCTCGATAGTTGCCAGAACGCCCAGGAACGCTGGGGCGGTGTTCACAAGCTGATCGACCGTTGGCTGGAGGAGCGCCAGGAACTGGTGCAAGCCTTCCGCGCCCTGCGCGATGCCAAGCCGGCGTTTGCCGACAAAGAGAAGAACCGCGATTTCTGCGCCGTGCTGGTCGACTACGTCTCGGCCTGGCATTTCGAAGTCAGCGAGCAACTGGTCAGTGAGGCCAAGGCATTTGGCGATACCGGCGCGCTGGAGCTGGCGCAACAGATCAACCCACGCATCGATGACAGCACCCAGATCGCCCTGGCTTTCAATGACCATTGCGAGAAGGGCGAGTGCAGGGATACCGAGCGTTTCGCCGAGAAACTGGCCAAGCTCGGCAGCCTGTTGCACGAGCGCTTCGAGCTGGAAGACTGCCTGATCGAAGTGTTGCACACCGCCCACAAGCAAGAGGACGCGGTGCAGGCCTGATTCAATCGGCCACGGCCATCAACTCGATCTCGAACACCAGCGGGGTGTAGGGCGCGATCAGGTCACCCGCACCGTCGGCGCCATAGGCTTGTGCCGACGGAATCACCAGGCGCCATTTGGCCCCCGCTTTCATCCGTGGCAGTACCACCTGCCATCCCGCGATCACCGAATCCAGCTTGAACCACTGCGGCTGCAGGTTCTGGTCGAATACCGTGCCATCGGGCAGCTTGCCCACGTACCGTACCTGCACACGACCGGTGGCCTTGGGTTGTGCGCCGGTGCCGCTGGCCAGTTCGCTGTAGAGAATCCCTTCGGGCAATTCGTGCACCCCAGCCTTGGTCCGCTCGCCAGCCATGAAGCGCTTTTCGGCCTCCACCAGCTTGTCCACCTGGGCCTGCTCGGCGGCGGCGTTGGCTTGTGTTTCGTGCTGTTCGAGGATGGCCTGCATGCGTGACTTGGCAATCCGTGGCGGCTCGCCCTGGTAGGCCTGGCGCAGCCCTTCGACCAGTGCGTCGAGCTGCAGGCCGGGCACCTCCTGACGCAGCCGTTCACCGAGGCTGCTGCCCAGGCTATAGGCCAGGTCGCTGTCGTTGACCGGGGCGGTCTCGGCATTGGCCAGGGAGAGCGGCGTCACCAGGCACAGGCCGAGAATCAGATAACGAGGCATGGAGGTCTCCTGCGGCAATGAGCGCGAAGTATGCCAGCGTTGTTGGCCAGAGATGTGTAAATATCGGCACTGCACTAATGGGCAACTACACTTGTTTCCAGCTGCAAGACAACAACTTTGCCCAGGCATGCAACGCGGCGCTACCGAGACTGTCAACATGCCCTAGCGGCGGTAGCAGCAGAAGCATAGTATGAGCCGCACTCTCGTCAGCCAGGAGGTAAACCATGTCGGCCAAAAAGAAGCCAGTAAGTACGCCGTTGCACCTGCTCCAGCAACTTTCGGGCAGCCTGCTCGAACATTTGGAAGATGCCTGCTCCCAAGCGCTGGCGGATGCCGAGAAACTCTTGGCCAAGTTGGAAAAACAACGTGGCAAGGCCCAGGAAAAACTCCACAACGCCCGCCTGAAGTTGCAGGACGCCGCCAAGGCCGGTAAAGCCAAGGCACAAGGCAAGGCACAAAAAGCTGCTGGCGAACTTGAAGACTTGCTCGATTCGCTCAAGGATCGCCAGGCGCAGACCCGTACTTATATCCAGCAACTCAAGCGTGATGCCCAGGAGAGCCTGAAGCTGGCCCAGGGTGTCGGCAAGGTGCGAGAGGCGGCCGCCAAGGCCCTGGGCGCACGTACGGCAACACCGAAAGCTGCCGCCAAGCCCGCTGCAACCAAAGCCCCGGTCAAGGCTGCTGCCAAGCCGGCAACCCGTCCAACGGCCAAGCCTGCTGCTGCCAAGGCAGCGACCAAGACTGCCGCCGCCAAGCCAGCCGCCGCCAAGCCAGCCGTCAAGCCAGCCGTCAAGCCAGCGGCCAAGCCTGTTGCCGCCAAGGCTCCGGCGAAGACTGCCGCCGCTAAACCGGCTGCCAAGCCAGCGGCCAGGCCCGCTGCCGCCAAGGTTCCGGCGAAGACTGCCGCGGCCAAACCGGCTGCCAAGCCAGCGGCCAAGCCTGCTGCCGCCAAGGCTCCGGCGAAGACTGCCGCCGCCAAACCGGCTGCCAAGCCAGCGGCCAAGCCTGCTGCTGCCAAGGCTCCGGCGAAGACTGCTGCCGCCAAGCCAGCGACCAAGCCTGCTGCCGCCAAGGCCCCGGCGAAGCCTGCCACCGCCAAGCCAGTGGCCAAGCCTGCTGCTGCCAAAGCCGCCCCGAAGCCGGCAGCCAAACCTGCAGCCAGACCGGCCGCCGCCAAAGCCCCGGCCAAACCTGCCGCCAGCAAACCCGCCGAAAGCAAGCCTGCCACTCCGGCCGCCAGCGCCACTCCGGCGCCAGTGACCGGCGGCACCGCGCCTGCGGCCACCGGCACTCCGACTCAGTCGCCGACTTCGGCGTCCTGAAGCCCACGGGCCGCGGCGCGCAGCTGATGCAGCGCGTCGTGGTCCCGGGCCTGGTCCGGCGCCAGCCGGGCCAGCCAGTCCGGCGCTGCGCCCGCTTGTGCCGGCCACTCACGCGCCAACGCCTCCAGGCGTTCCAGCAAGGAGCGTTCAGCCTGCAGTTCCAGAGCTTTCACCTGCTCACGCATCACGCCCAGTTGCGGGTCGGCCAGCGCGTGTTCGCGCCACTGCCGGCGCAGGGCGCGTAGCGGCGCCACAACATCGCGCTGCCAGGGCCGAGCCAGCGCCTGCAGGATGGCAATCCGTTGTTCGTCGGGGGCTATGCCGCGGGCCTGTAGCCAGGTGCCGCAAAGCAGCAGGCAGACATCGCCGCCCAGTTCCTGGAGGGCCAGGCAAGCTGCCTCGACACCCGGCCGGGCATACAGGGCCAGGGCATGATTCCACAGGTCGGTGTGCATGGTTTCACTCGCGCCAGTGATCGGGGAAGCTGGTAGACTCCGCGACCATCATGATCAGACTATCGAACCTCACTTTACAGCGTGGTCCCCAGCGCCTGCTAGAAGGCGCCGAGATGACCCTGCACACCGGCCACAAGGCCGGCCTGATCGGTGCCAATGGTGCCGGCAAATCCAGCCTGTTCGCCTTGCTGCGCGGCGAGCTGTCGCCCGATGCCGGTGACTGCCAGCTGCCCGGCGACTGGCGCATCGCCCATATGCGCCAGGAGGTCGATACCCTCGACCGTATCGCCGTGGACTATGTCCTCGATGGCGACGTGCGCCTGCGCAAGGTCCAGGCAGATCTGGCCGCCGCCGAACTGGCCCACGATGGCACTGCCCTGGCGCGCCTGCACAGTGAACTGGACAGCGCCGACGGCTACACCGCCGACGCCCGCGCCCGCAAGTTGCTGGCCGGCCTTGGCTTCAGCAACGAGCAGATGGACCGCCGCGTCGGCGACTTCTCAGGTGGCTGGCGGATGCGCCTGAACCTGGCCCAGGCCCTGATGTGCCCGTCCGACCTGCTGCTGCTCGACGAGCCGACCAACCACCTGGATCTCGACGCCATCCTCTGGCTGGAGGATTGGCTCAAGGGCTACCCGGGCACTCTGCTGCTGATCTCCCACGACCGCGACTTCCTCGATGCCGTGGTCGACCATGTGCTGCACGTCGAACAGCGCAAGCTCAATCTCTACAAGGGCGGCTACAGCGCCTTCGAGCGCACCCGCGCCGAACGCCTGGCGCAGCAGCAGCAGGCCTACGAGAAGCAGCAGGCGCAGCGCGCGCACATGGAAAAGTACATCGCCCGCTTCAAGGCCCAGGCCACCAAGGCCCGCCAGGCGCAGAGCCGGATCAAGGCCCTGGAGCGCATGGAGGAGCTGTCGGCGGCTCACGTCGACTCGCCCTTCGACTTCGTTTTCCGTGAGTCCGAGAAGATCTCCAGCCCCTTGCTCGACCTGTCCGAAGGCCGTCTGGGCTATGGCGACAAGGCCATCCTCGAGAAGGTCAAGCTGCAGCTGGCGCCGGGTGCGCGCATCGGTCTGCTCGGCCCCAACGGCGCGGGCAAGTCGACCCTGATCAAGAACCTCGCCGGTGAGCTGCAGCCATTGTCCGGGCGCCTGGTGCGTGGCGAAAACCTCGCCGTCGGCTACTTCGCCCAGCACCAGCTCGACTCGCTGGACGACAAGGCCAGCCCGCTGCTGCACCTGCAGCGCATTGCCCCGGGTGAGCGCGAGCAGACCCTGCGTGACTTCCTTGGTGGTTTCGACTTCCATGGCAACCGTGTCGACGAACCGGTGGTGAACTTCTCCGGTGGCGAAAAGGCCCGCCTGGCCCTGGCGTTGATCGCCTGGGAGCGGCCGAACCTGTTGCTGCTCGACGAGCCGACCAACCACCTGGACCTCGAGATGCGTCTGGCGCTGACCATGGCGCTGCAGGAATTCGCGGGTGCCGTGGTGGTGGTCTCCCACGACCGTCACCTGCTCAAGAGCACCACCAACGACTTCCTGCTGGTGGCCGACGGCAAGGTCGATACCTTCGACGGCGACCTCGACGACTACAGCCGCTGGCTGGTCGAGTTCCGCCAGCGCAACGCGCCGGTGAGCAGCACGCCGGCCAACCCGGACAAGACCGACAAGAAAGCCCAGCGCCAGGCGGCCGCGGCGCTGCGCCAGCAGTTGGCGCCGCACAAGAAGGCGGCCGACAAGCTGGAGACCGAGCTCAACCAGGTGCACAAGGACCTGGCCGAGGTCGAGACCGCCCTGGGCGACGGTGGCGTGTACGAGGCTGCGCGCAAGGACGAACTGCGCGACCTGCTGGCGCGCCAGACCAAGCTCAAGCAACGCGAAGGCGAGCTTGAGGAGGCCTGGATGGAGGCCCTGGAAACCCTTGAAAGCATGCAGGCCGAACTCGAGGCGCTGTCCTGATGGAGGAGCTGCGCTCGCTGTTACCGGGGCAGTGGATGGACTCGATGTGGCTGGGGTTGCAGATTCTGCTGATCCTGATCGCCGCGTTCGTCCTGCAGCGCATGGTCGCTCGCGGGTTGAGAAGCCTGGGCGAACGCTACCCGTTGCCGCACGAGCTGATGGTGCCGGTGCGCGGCGCCTTGCGCTGGCTGATCATGGGCAGCGCGCTGTTGTTCGTGCTCGAGCGCCTGGGTGTATCGGCCACGGTGCTGTGGACCGCGCTGTCGGGCTTCGTCGCGGTGGCGGCGGTGGCGTTCTTCGCTATTTGGAGCGTGCTGTCCAACCTGCTGTGCGCGGTGCTGATCTTCACCGTCGGGCCGTTTCGTATCGGCGATGTGGTCGAGCTGGTCGATACCCTCGACAAACCGGGGGTGAAGGGCCGGGTGATCGCCATCAACCTGCTGTACACCACGCTGATGGAAACGCCGGAAGCGGGTGGCGCACTGGTGCAGGTGCCCAACAGCCAGTTCTTCCAGAAAGCCGTGCGCCGTTGGCGTGGCGCCGAGGCCACCACTGCGGTCAAGCCGGAATCGATCGAAACCGACTGAAGTCGCAGAATTTACTGGTTATTTTTTCGCCAGCACCGTAGCTTAACGCTTTGTAACAATTGTTCGAGCGAGGTGTGCGATGTCGATGGAAACGTGGTTGGCCTTCTTTGCCGCGTGCTGGGTGATCAGCCTGTCGCCGGGTGCCGGGGCGATCGCCTCGATGTCCAGCGGGCTGCAGTACGGTTTCTGGCGTGGTTACTGGAACGCCCTGGGCCTGCAACTGGGCCTGATCGTGCAGATCGCCGTCATCGCCGCCGGTGTCGGCGCCATCCTCGCCGCTTCCGCCACGGCCTTCCAGGTCATCAAGTGGTTCGGCGTCGCCTACCTGGTCTACCTTGCCTACAAACAATGGCAAGCCCTGCCGATGGACATGAGCGACGAGTCCGGCGTGCGGCCGATCGGCAAGCCGCTGAGCCTGGTGTTCCGTGGCTTCCTGGTCAACGTCAGCAACCCCAAGGCGCTGGTGTTCATGCTCGCGGTGCTGCCGCAGTTCATCAACCCGCACGAGGCGTTGCTGCCGCAGTACGTGGCGATCACCGTGACCATGATCAGCGTCGACATGCTGGTGATGGCGGGTTACACCGGCCTGGCTTCGCGGGTGCTGCGCCTGTTGCGTACGCCGAAGCAGCAGAAACGCCTGAACCGTACCTTTGCCGGATTGTTCATTGGCGCGGCGACCTTCCTCGCCACCCTGCGCCGCGCGCCGATCTGAACTGTACTGGGGCCTCCCAGAGGCCCCATCAGCGCTGCCGGTCCACCAGCCCCTTGAGCAAGTCCAACGGCAGTGGAAACACGATGGTCGAGCTCTTGTCTCCGGCAATCGAACCCAGCGTCTGCATGTAGCGCAGTTGCATCGCCCCCGGCTCCTTGCCCAGCATCTGCGCCGCCTGCATGAGTTTCTCCGACGCCTGCAACTCACCTTCGGCATGGATCACCTTGGCCCGTCGTTCACGCTCGGCCTCGGCCTGGCGGGCAATGGCGCGGATCATCGACTCGTTGAGGTCGACGTGCTTGATCTCGACGTTGGCCACCTTGATGCCCCAGGCGTCGGTCTGCGCGTCCAGCACTTCGCGGATATCCGAGTTCAACTGTTCGCGCTCGGCCAGCAGTTCGTCCAGCTCGTGCTTGCCGAGCACCGCCCGCAGGGTGGTCTGGGCCAGCTGGCTGGTGGCGGCGAGGAAGTCCTCGACCTGGATGATCGCCTTCTGTGGGTCGAGCACGCGAAAGTACAGCACGGCGTTGACCTTGACCGAGACGTTGTCGCGGGTGATCACGTCCTGGGGCGGCACATCGAGCACCACGGTACGCAGGTCGACGCGCACCATCTGCTGGATTCCCGGAATCAGGATGATCAGGCCCGGGCCCTTGACCTGCCAGAAACGCCCGAGCTGGAACACCACGCCGCGCTCGTACTCGCGCAGGATGCGCAGCGCCGACAGCAGCAGTATGGCCAGCAGCACCAGTACGGCGCTGAAACCGAATTGCATGAACATCGTCTACTCTCCTTGCGCCGTGGGCGCAGTGGCGCTGACCTCCAGGGTCACACCATGACGGGCCGTCACTCGCACGTGCTGGCCAGGTTGCAGTGGTGTCGCACACTGCACCTGCCACTGTTCGCCCTGGGCCTGTACCGAACCGCAGAACGGGTTGTCGGTGCGCACCTGCGTCACCGTGACCAGGCTGCCCACCAGCCCGGCATCGCCGCTGACCAGGGCGCGCCGGCGCGCTTTCACCGCCATGCCCAGCACGCCGCCGAGCAACAGCGCCGAGAGCACTGCCAGGCTGATGATCAGCGCCAGCGGAATGCCGAAGCCAGGGGCGTCGGTGTCCATCAGGATCACCGCCCCGACGACGAAGGCGACGATGCCGCCGAAGCCGACCACGCCGAAGCTGGGCAGGAACGCCTCGGCGACCATGAACGCCACCCCGAGCAGGATCAACGCCACCCCGGCATGGCTCACCGGCAGCAGTTGCAGGGCATACAGCGCCAGCAGCAGGCAGATGCCGCCGACCACGCCGCCGACCCCGGAGCCCGGGTTCATGAATTCGAACAGCAGGCCGTACACGCCGATCATGATCAGGATCAGCGCCACGCTGGGGTTGGTGATCACCGCCAGCAGGCGGGTGCGCCAGTCCGGCAGGTGTTCGGTCACGCTGGCCTCATGGGTGCGCAGTTGCACGGTCTGGCCTGCGACGAGCAGTGACTTGCCATCGAGCTGGCGCAGCAGGTCGGGGAGGTCAGCGGCGACCAGGTCGATTACCTGCAAGCGCTGGGCTTCGCTGGCCGACAGGCTGACAGCCTCGCGCACGGCCTTCTCCGCCCAGTCGGCGTTGCGCCCGCGCAGCTGGGCCAGGCCACGGATGTAGGCGGCGGCGTCATTGACCTGTTTACGTGCCAGTGTGCCTTCTTCGCTGTTCGTGGCGGGTTGTTCAGCTTTGCCGGGAGCGCCGACCTGGACTGGCGTCGCGGCGCCGAGGTTGGTCCCTGGGGCCATGGCCGCGATATGGCTGGCGTAGAGGATGTAAGTGCCGGCGCTGGCTGCCCTGGCCCCACCCGGGGCGACGTAGGTGGCCACCGGCACGGGGCTTGCCAGGATCGCCTTGATGATCTGGCGCATGGCGCTGTCCAGCCCACCGGGGGTATCGAGGCGGATCACCACCAGTTGCGCGCCTTGTGCCTGCGCCTGGTCCAGCCCACGCAGCAGGTAGTCGGCGCTGGCCGGGCCGATGGCATCATCGACGCTCAACAGCCATACATTTGCGCCAGGCGCGCTCTGGCCACCCGGCGCGAAGCCGAGGATCAACAGCAACAGCAGCATGCGCCAGCGCTGGGCGATCACCTGTCGTCACCTCATGCAGACCTGTCCTTGAAGTTTAGCCGTGCCTGCCGGGCCACGGCCTAAACTTGAGGGTGGGGGCAAAACCGGAGGTGCATCATGCGTATGGCCAAGACCCTTCAGCAGCGCCTGGACCAGGCCAACTGCGACTACGACATCATTCCCCATCCCCACTCGGCCACCAGCCTTGAGTCGGCGCGCACGGCCGGCGTACCCGCCGAGCGGGTCGCCAAGTCAGTGATGCTTGATGACCGCCATGGCAACTTCATCATGGCCGTGCTGCCGGCCAACCGGCATCTGGACATGACCGAGGTGCGCATGACCGGGGCCTGGCAGCTGACCCGCGAAAGCAACCTGCCGAGCCTGTTCGGCGATTGCGAGCGCGGCGCCATCCCGGCCCTGGGCGACGCCTACAACATTCCCATGCTGCTCGACCGGAGTCTTACCCGCCAGGGCGATGTCTACCTCGAGGCAGGTGACCACGATCATCTGATCCACATGAGCATGGAGCAATACTTGAAGCTGGTGCCGCACGCCGAAGTGCGCGAACTGAGCTGATGCTCGCAACCAACGCCGGGTTGGCGTCGTGGACGACCCGCCCGGCCCGAGGAGGAATCATGGAAGCACCGAACCATCCATTTGCCGACCTGTTCAAGCAACTGGGGCTGGCGGACGATGCCACCAGCATCGACCAGTTCATTACCACTCATTCGCCGTTGAAGAATGAGATCAAGCTGGTGGACGCACCGTTCTGGACCGAGGCGCAAAGAACCTTTTTGAAGGAAAGCATCATAGAGGACGCCGATTGGGCGGTACCCTTCGACCAACTCAACGAAGCGCTGCGTCGCCCCCGCAAATAAAGCGCCGAGCGGCACCTGATGGGTGATCGGGCCGTTGCTATGCTCAGGTAAAACAAGAGGGGATGGCGCGATGAAAGATCCCTACGCACCAGGATTCTGGTGCACCGTGACGATCCTGGGCACCCTGACCGCCGGCTACTTCTACGGTATACGGCACACCCACCAGATGAACCAGGCCGTGCAGTTTCTCTATGCCGCCGCCGCCGTTACCGCGGCGGTGGCGCTCTGCGGCCTGGCCTGGATCGCCTGGCAGCATTTGCACCTGAACAAGCGTGAGGTGGCCCAGGGGCGAACGTTGCTGACCATCTGGAACACCAAGGTCGCCCTGCGCCGGGTCGAGACGGTGTTCGACCGCTACTTCTGGGGCAGCTACTGGCACTCCGGGCGCACCTTCGAGGAGGTGATGGGCGAGCTCAAGGGCACACCGCTGGAGCAGAGCCTCGACGCCCTCAAGCGCCAGTGCCGGGAACTCGACCGCGAGGTGCACGACCACCACCATCACTGGCTGGCCAATGCCCGCGACTTGTCCAGCGTGGCCACGGCGATGGCCCGCGAGCGCTATCAGCTGGACCTGTGCGATGCCCCGGTGCGCGAGGGCGGCAATACCGCCGTGCTCAATCGCGATCTGGAAGTGCTGGTGTACACCTGGTCGGCGCGCCTGCGCAGCTTCGACCATCAACTGGACGAGCTGGAGCGCGCTTACCACTGAGCGGGATCATTCGCCGCGGATGTATTGCTCAAGCTGCAGGATCAGGTTGGCCTGCTCGGCAATGGTTTCCTTCACCAGGTCGCCGATCGACAGCAACCCCAGCAGTTTGCCGTTGTCTACTACCGGCAGGTGGCGCAGGTGGCGGTTGGTCATCAGGTTCATGCAGTACTCGAGGTTCTGCTTGGGCTCCACGGTGACCACCGGCGAACTCATGATTTCCCGTACCGGCGTGGCAGCCGACGAGCGTCCCTTGAGTACCAGTTTGCGGGCATAGTCGCGCTCGCTGACGATGCCTACGACCTGATCGTTTTCCATCACCGGCAATGCACCGACGTTCTTCTCCGCCAGCAGCTTCAAGGCATCCAGCACCGAGTCATCAGGGCCTATGGTGTAGACGGTTTGATGCTGGGACTTGGCTTTGAGGATTTGTTCGACGTTCTTCATACGGGCCTCGGTGGGTGAAAAAGCGCTGTGTCGGAGTAAATAAAGCATCCGGCACGGCGCTCTGCACGGCAATGCAGGAAACGGCATCGAGGTGATTGAAAAACGTCATCGGTGAAGCGGGGCTGCTGCGCCGCCCAATCGCCGGCAAGCTGGCTCCCACATCGATCGCGCCATCTTCAAGGTCAGCGCTGTACCTGTGGGAGCCGGCTTGCCGGCGATGAGGCCAGTGCAAGCAACACAAGACTGTTGCTTGCAGCGGCAGTTCTCCAGGGGCTGAGGGCGCTAGCCAGTGAAAGGGTCGCAAAGCGGCCCTTTGAGAAGGCTCAGAGCTTCGGCATCTGCCCGATCCGCGCCACCATCTCGCTGACGATCTGCAGGTCGAGCATGAACTGCTCCACGGTCTTGAACTCGTTGTCGTTGTGCCCGGTGTACTTCACATCCGGCATGGCCAGGCCGAACTGCACGCCGTTGGGCAGGTCGTGCACCGAGGTGGCGCCAGCGGAGGTGCCGTACTCGTGCTTCATGCCCAGGTTCTCGCTGGCCACGGCCAGCAGGGCCTTGACCCACTCGCCTTCGGGGTTGCGGTACATCGGCTCGTCCATGCTGTAGTCGAAGGCCACCTTGGTCTGGCTCTTGGCAACCCAGCTGTCGAGCTTGCCGGAGATCTCACCCTTGAGGGTGTCGAGCGACTTGCCTTTGGGAATGCGCAGGTTCACCGCCAGCTTCAGCGCCTTGTCATCCAGGCCGACGAAGGTCAGCGAGGTGGTCAGCGGGCCCATGAAGTTGTCCTTGAAGCCCACGCCAAGCTTGTTGCCCAGGTAGTCCAGGCCCCAGTTGTCGGCGGCGTAGCGGGCGGCGTCGGTGATGTGGTTGTGCTTGAGCGGCACCTCCTTGCCCAGGCCATTGAGGAAGTCGAGCATGCGCGCCACCGGGTTGACCCCGGACTCGGGCTCGGAGGAGTGCGCCGACACGCCGGTCACGGTCAGCAGCACCTGCTTGCCGTCGACCTTGGCGTCGATGCTGAAGTCACCGCCATGGCGCTTGGCGTAGGCCGCGCCGGCTTTTTCCAGGGCCTTGGCCAGCTCGGCCGGCTTGTCGCCGGTCAATGTCGCCACCGAGCTGCCGGGGATCTGGTTGGTGGCCAGGCCGCCGGTGAGGTTGATCACCTCGGCGCCTTTGCCATCACCGGCACGCTTGGCGAAGGTGGCCATGACGGTGCCATAGCCCTTCTCGGCGATCACCACCGGGTAGCCGCCGTCCAGCGCGAGGTTGTAGTCGGGGGTGGCGTTGCGTTCGAAGTAGTAGGGAATGGCGTCACCGGTGGTTTCCTCGGTGGTGTCCACCAGCAGCTTGAACTGGCGCGCCAGTGGCAGCTTTTCGTCCTTGGCTACTTTCAGCGCGTAGAGCGCCACGACGATGCCGTTCTTGTCGTCCTCGGTGCCGCGGCCATACATGCGGTCGCCCACCAGGGTGACCTTGAACGGGTCGAGCTTGGTGCCGTCCTTGAGCTTCCAGTTTTCCGGTGTGACAGGCACCACGTCGGCATGGGCGTGGATGCCGATGACTTCCTTGCCCTCGCCGAGGGTTATCTCGTAGACGCGGTTGTCGATATTGCGGAACTGCAGGCCGAAGCCCTCGGCCAGGGCCTTGATCTTGTCGGCGATCTTGAGGAAATCCGGGTTTTCGTGCTGCGGCACACCCTCTTTGCGAACGGTCGGGATCTCCACCAGCTCGCGCAGGGTCTCCTTGGCGGCCTTGCCGTACTTGATGCGGGTGTACAGGCCCAGCAGGCGGTTGATCTCGTCCTGTTGCTCGGCAGCCAGGGGCTTGCCGGCCAGGTACAGCTTGAGGGTGTCGTCCAGCTTGTCGGCCTTGGCCAGGTCGCTGCCGGCCAGCTTGCCGAGGAACTGCTTGAAGTCGGCCGGATCGCTGCCGTCGTAGGCCTTGATGATGGCGGCGGACTGCTGCTGGGAGAGGTTGGCCTGGGCCGGGATCGAGAACATGGCCACGCTGGCCAGCAGGAGCGATGCGGCGGATAGCTTGGTAAATGGCATGGGTGTGCGCATTCCTTTGCAAGGGGTGGAGGGTGACCGGTTACGCAAACGGAAGATGCCCACGCTATCACCAATGACTACTGGCGCGGGAGAGGTGGCAATGTGCATTTCCGCACAAACGTGCAAGCTTTCATCTACGGCGCGGCCTGCAGCTTTATGACAAAAATGCGTATCATTAGCGTTTTTTGCAATAACCCGTTCTACGAGAGAAGGATCCTCATGTTCACGTCTTACCTTGCACCCCTGGCCGGGGTGCTGGCCGTCACCCTTGCCTGCATCACGCCCGCCCAGGCCCGGGACGATGGCACCGACCACTCTGTCAGCCTGGAAAAGGTCGTGCAGACCTTCACCGTGCAGGCCGACGGCAGCTTCCAGGTGGCGGTCGAGTCGATCTCGCGCATCAACGAAGAGCGGGCCATCCAGGCCAAGGCCCAGCAGCCGCTGAGCTACAACCGCTCGTACGAAACCCTGGAGGTCGACGAAGCCTTCACCCAGAAGCCCGATGGGCGCAAGGTGATGGTCGATGCCTCGCAGATCAAGGAGCAGCAGGAGCAGGCGTCCACCTACGCGCCGATGTTCCAGGACTCCCGGGTCAAGGTGGTGATCTTCCCGGAAGTGGCCGTCGGCGATCGCCTGGTGCTGCGTTACAAGCGCCATCGCAACACTGCGCTGTTCCCCGGCCACTTCGAGGACCTCACCGGCCCGGATTTCCACCCCGTGGAGCAGTTCTCGCTGATCTACGACCTGCCGGCGGATCTGCCGCTGTACGCTGATGCCCGTGGTTTCAAGGCGTCCTCGCCCAAGGCCGGCAAGGGCCGCAAGGTCTACCGCTGGGACTTCGTGCCCGCCGACAGGGCCAGGATCGAGGCGAGCGCCGTGTCCTACCTGGACTATGGCCAGTACCTCGCGGTGTCGACCTTCAAGGATTACGCTGGGCTTGCCGCCAGCTACCAGGCGCGCGCTGGGGTGGAAGTGACGCCGGCCATCGCCGCACTGGCCGAGCAGTTGACGGCGAACCTGCCCGATGCCCGGGCCAAGGCGCTCAAGCTCAGTGACTGGGTGCGTGAGAACATCCGCTACGTGGCGGTCTATGTCGGTGCCGGCGGGGTGGTTCCGCATTCGGCGCAGAGCGTGCTGGACAACCGCTATGGCGACTGCAAGGACCATGTCGCCCTGCTCGAGGCGTTGCTCAAGGCCGCGGCCATCGAAAGCTCGCCTGCCCTGATCAACCTCGGCAATGCCTATCACCTGCCCAAGGTGCCGACCCTGGGCGTGCTCAACCATGTGTTGACCTACGTACCGAGCCTGGATCTGTACCTGGACTCGACCGACCCGTCGGTGGCCGCCGGCTACCTGCCGCTGATGGACCTGGACAAGACGACGCTGCTGACCGCCTCGGGCGAATTCGGCAAGACCCCGGCCTCGCAGTTCGGCAAGCAGGTCGGTGAGATGCTGTTCAAGGTCAAGGGCACGGGCGCCGCGGACTTCACCGGCGCTTCGACGATCGAGGGTTGGGCCAGCGAGGTCAACCGCTATGGCGCCAAGTCGATGAAACCGGCAGATCTCGACCGTATGGTCGAGCAGGTGCTCAATGCCTACGGGCAGCGAGGTAGCGGCAAGATCCTGATCCAGCCATCGGTGGCGCCGGAGCACTTCCACAGCCAGGTCCAGGGCCATACCGAGAACCTGGTGAACCTGCCAGGGCCAGTGGGGCTTCCAGCACTGAGCAGCCTGGTCGGTGGCATCTCGCAGATGGTCTATGGTTTTGCCGCTGAAAACGAACGCACCCAGGGCTTCGTCTGCATTTCCAACGAAACGGTGGAGAAGTCGCGCTTCGAGTTCCCTGCCGAAGTCACCGTCCTGGCGACGCCCAAGGCCGTTGCCGTGAAGGAAGGAAGCTTCGACTACAGTGCCCGTTACACGCGCGATGGCAATGCCGTGGTGGTCGAGCGGCGCATGCAGTTCAAGCATCCGAAGGCGGTGTGCACGCCTGAAGAGTTCAAGGCGATGAAGCCAGTCATTGAAACCATGGTCAGGGACCTGCAAGGCCAGATCATCGTGCAGGGCTGAGGCCCGGAAACGCAAAAGCCCCGCCAGAGCGATCTGAGCGGGGCTTTTGTTTGCCGCCATCGGTGAAAACACACGGGTGGCAGCGCGAAGTCATGGCGCACTCGGCGGGATTCGAACCCACGACCCCTGCCTTCGGAGGGCAGTACTCTATCCAGCTGAGCTACGAGTGCAACGGGGCGCATGATACCCATCTGCGTTGGTGGCGTCCATCGCCTTGATATAGGAGTGTTTTTCCCTGGCTGTGCGATCGCGCGCCCGTTGCAGCGGGCTTGCCCTGCGATGCGCTCTAACCATATTCGATATCGGTATTTTCCAGGCCGGGCTTATACCCGCTATCTTCTGGTCACAACTTGTTATAACAAGTCAGCCAGCAGAGAAGACCATGGCCGAATTGCTCCCGCTTTCTCCCGTACCGCTCTACACCCAGCTCAAGGAACTGCTGCGCGAGCGCATCCTCGACGGCAGCTACCCACCGCACAGCCGCATGCCCTCGGAAAACGAGCTGGGCAAGGCTTTCGACGTCAGCCGCATCACCGTGCGTCAGGCCCTGGGCGACCTGCAGAAGGAAGGGCTGATCTTCAAGATCCATGGCAAGGGCACCTTTGTCGCCAAGCCCAAGGCGTTCCAGAACGTCAGCACCCTGCAGGGCCTGGCCGAGTCGATGACGCAGATGGGCTACGAAGTGCTCAACCGCCTGCGCAGTTTCCGCCATGTGCCGGCCAGTGCATTGGTCGCGCAGCGGCTGCAGGTCGAGGAGGGCAGCCTGGTTACCGAAATCCGCCGCGTGCGCCTGATCAACCGTGAGCCGGTGTCGCTGGAAATCACCTGGCTGCCCCAGGCGGTCGGCGAGAAGCTGGAGAAGGCCGACCTGGTCACCCGCGACATCTTCCTGTTGCTGGAAAACGACTGCGGCATCGCCCTTGGCCATGCCGACCTGGCAATCGATGCGGTGCTCGCCGACAGCGACCTGACCCAGGCCCTGGAGGTGGAAGAGGGCGCGCCGATCATGCGTATCGAGCGCCTCACCCACACCGCCGACGGCGCCCCGTTGGACTTCGAACACCTTTATTACCGTGGCGACGCGTTCCAGTACCGCCTGCGCATCGACCGCCAGAAGGGAGGCAAGGCATGAGCATCCAGACCCAGGATTACGACATCGTCGTCATCGGTGGCGGCACCGCCGGGCCCATGGCCGCAATCAAGGCCAAGGAGCAGGACAAGACCCTGCGCGTGCTGTTGCTGGACAAGGCCAACGTCAAGCGCAGCGGCGCCATCAGCATGGGCATGGACGGCCTGAACAACGCCATCATCCCCGGGCATGCCACGCCCGAGCAGTACACCAAGGAAATCACCGTCGCCAACGACGGCATCGTCAACCAGGCCGCGGTGCATGCCTACGCCACCAAGAGTTTCGAGACCATCGAGCAGCTCGACCGCTGGGGCGTGAAGTTCGAGAAGGACGAAACTGGCGACTACGCGGTGAAGAAGGTCCACCACATGGGCGCTTATGTGCTGCCCATGCCCGAGGGCCACGACATCAAGAAGGTGCTGTACCGCCAGCTCAAGCGCGCCCGGGTGGAGATCAGCAACCGCATGGTCTGCACCCGCGTGCTGCTCGATGGCGAAGGCGCCGCCGCCGGTGTACTGGGCTTTGACTGCCGCTCGGGCGAGTTCCGGGTGATCCGCGCCAAGGCGGTTGTCCTTGCCTGCGGCGCCGCCGGGCGCCTGGGCCTGCCCTCGTCGGGCTACCTGATGGGTACCTACGAAAACCCCACCAATGCCGGCGACGGCTACGCCATGGCCTACCATGCCGGGGCGGAGCTGGCCAACCTGGAATGCTTCCAGATCAACCCGCTGATCAAGGACTACAACGGCCCGGCCTGCGCCTACGTCACCGGCCCCCTGGGCGGCTACACCGCCAACAGCAAGGGCGAGCGCTTCATCGAGTGCGACTACTGGAGCGGGCAGATGATGTGGGAGTTCCACCAGGAACTCGAAGGCGGCAACGGCCCGGTGTTCCTCAAGCTCGACCACCTGGCCGAGGAAACCATCCAGAACATCGAGGAAATCCTGCACAGCAACGAGCGCCCCAGCCGTGGCCAGTTCCACGCCGGGCGTGGCACCGACTACCGCCAGCACATGGTCGAGATGCATATCTCCGAGATCGGCTTCTGCTCCGGGCATTCGGCTTCGGGGGTGTGGGTCAACGAAAAGGCCGAGACCAGCGTCAAGGGCCTGTACGCCGCCGGCGACATGGCCGCGGTACCGCACAACTACATGCTCGGCGCGTTCACCTATGGCTGGTTCGCCGGGGTGAATGCCGCGCAGTATGTGGCCGGGCGTGAGTACGCCGAGGTCGACACGCAGCAGGTCGAACGCGAACAGGCGCGGGTGTTCGCGCCCTTGCAGCGTGAGCACGGCCTGCCGCCGGCCCAGGTCGAGTACAAGCTACGCCGCATGGTCAACGACTACCTGCAGCCGCCCAAGGTGACCAAGAAGATGGAAATCGGCCTGGCGCGCTTCGCCGAAATCGAACGCGATCTTGAGCAGATGAAGGCCAACAACCCCCATGAGCTGATGCGTGCCATGGAAGTTGCGGTCATCCGCGACTGCGCCGAGATGGCCGCGCGCGCTTCGTTGTTCCGCAAGGAGAGCCGCTGGGGGCTGTACCACCACCGGGTTGATTTCCCCGAGCGCAATGATGGCGAGTGGTTCGTGCATTGCCATCTGAAGAAGGGCGAGGACGGTGGGATGACCAGCTTCAAGAAAGCGGTGGAGCCGTACCTGATCCCGCTGGATGCCGAGGAACAGACCGCGTACGACCGGCTGCGGGTGAAGGCTGACGCGGCGTGAATGGGGCCGCTGAGCGGCCCTTTCGCCGGCAAGCCGGCTCCCACAGGGTGGGCATAGCGCTTTTGTGGGAGCTGGCTTGCCAGCGATAGGGCCAGCAGCCCCGGCGATGAACCATAAAGAGGGCCAAAGGCCCCAAGGACCCCGTGAACATGGCCTACCAACCCCAGGAAATCTTCTTTCGCAGCAGCGCCCCGGTGACTATCGATGAAGACAAATGCATCGCCGAAAAAGGCTGCACGGTCTGCGTCGAGGTGTGTCCCATGGACCTGTTGGCCATCAACCCGGCCACGCAGAAGGCCTACATGGCCTTCGACGAATGCTGGTACTGCATGCCCTGCGAGAAGGACTGCCCCACCGGCGCGGTGAAGGTCGATATCCCGTACCTGCTGCGCTGAACCCGAACCCCCGCCATCCGGCCGAACCACCGGACGCCCACCTGCAATGCCCCTCGTTTCCCACCACCCCAGCCCGGTGGCGGAGACGACTCCAATACTCAAAACGATTCGAGGGGAAACACCCATGCGCCTTGTAGCAACCGTGGCCGGCCTTGCGCTGGCAATCACCGGCCTGAACGCCAGCGCCGAAACCATCCGTATCGCCATCGGCACCCAGGACACCACCATCAACTGCGCCACCGGCGGCCTGTTGATCCGCGAGCTGGGCTTGCTCGACAAATACCTGCCCCATGACGGCAAGTACAAGGACGCCCAGTACCAGGTCGAGTGGAAGAACTTCACCAGCGGCGCGCCGCTGACCAACGAGATGGTCGCCGGCAAGCTCGACTTTGGCGCCATGGCCGACTTCCCCGGCTCGTTCAACGGCGTCGCCCACCTCGACGCCGGCAAGCGCAGCCTGTTCATCAGCGTGCTGTCCGGCAGCGTGCACGGCAGCGGTAACGGCATCGTGGTGCCGGCCGCCTCCAGCGTGCAGTCGCTGGCCGAGCTCAAGGGCAAGACCATCTCAGTGCCGTTCGCCTCCACCGCCCACGGCATGCTGCTGCGCGCGATCGCCGCCCAAGGCTGGGACCCGCAGAAGGACGTCAAGATCATTGCCCAGGCCCCGGAGATCGCCGGTTCCGCCCTGCGCAGCAACCGCATCGAGGCCCACGCCGACTTCGTGCCTTTTGCCGAGCTGTTCCCCAACCGCGGCTTCGCCCGCAAGATCTACGATGGCGCCCAGGCCAACGCCCCGACCTTCCATGGCGCGCTGGTGGACGCCAGCTACGCGAAAAAGTACCCGGAAGTGGTCACCGCCTACCTGCGAGCGAGCCTGGAAGCCGACCGCCTGCTCGCCGCCGAGCCCGAGAAGTACAGCGAGCTGATCGAGAAAGTCACCGGCATCGAAGCCGAGGTGAACTACCTGTTCCACGGCCCGCTCGGCCTGCAGACCCGCGACCTCACCTGGAAGCCCGAGTACCGCCAGGCCGTGGCCACCTCCATCGACACCCTCAAGCTGCTGAAGAAGACCGACCGGGGCCTGGACACCGCGCAGTTCATCGATGACCAGTACATCCGCAGCGCCTACAAGCAGGCCGGGCAGGACTACGACAAGGCCCTGAAAAATTACGACCCGCTGCCACTCAAGGCCAATGATGCCGCGACCGGCAAGCCCATCACCGACTTCAGCCGCCTGGCGCAAATCTGGGTACGCGGCGAGGACAAGGTGCGCCACTACGCCTCCCCGGAAGCCGCGCTCAGCGCCCTGGCCCAGCTGGAACAGGAGGGCAAGGATATCCGCGCGATCTACGCCCAGGCCGCCGACAGCGGCATCAAGCTGCTGGCCAACCAGGCCTGGTTCGTGCGCAACGGCCAGGGCCAGCTGGCGGTTTTCCTGCTCAAGGACCAGGCCGAGCAGTACGCCAAGGCCCATGGCGGCGAAGCGCTGGACTTCGTGCAGGCCAACCAGAAGCTGCTGGCCCAGCGCTGATCGGGAGCCGCCGCCATGACCCGTGACCTTGCGCGCTGGCCCCTGCGCCTGGCGTCGCTGCTGGCCTGCCTGCTGTTCTGGCAGCTGGCCGCGAGCCACAAGCTGGACCTGCTGCTGTTCACCTTCACCTACGTGCCCACGCCCGGCACGGTGCTCGACGCCGCCTGGCAACTGCTGGCCTCCAATGCCCTGCTGGCGCACCTGGGCAGCAGCCTGGCGCGGGTGTTCGCCGGCTACGGCGTGGCGGCGCTGCTGGGGGTGAGCCTGGGCCTGTTGATCGGTCGCTCGAAGTGGCTGGAGGACACGCTGATGCCGCCGCTGGAAGTGTTGCGGCCGATCCCGGCGGTGGCCTGGATCCCGCTGGCGATCCTGATGTTCCCCTCCTCGGAGCTGTCGATGGTGTTCATCACCTTCACCGGTGCGCTGTTCCCGATCCTGCTCAATACCGTGCACGGCGTCGAGGCGATCGACCCGCGCCTGGTGGCCTCGGCGCGCAGCCTGGGCGCCGGGCGCTGGGCGATCCTGCGCGAAGTGGTGCTGCCGGGCGCGCTGCCGAGCATCGTCACGGGGCTGGCCATCGGCATGGGCACCTCGTGGTTCTGCCTGGTGACTGCCGAGATGATCGCCGGGCAGTTCGGTATCGGTTACTACACCTGGGAGTCCTACACCTTGCAGAACTACCCCGACATCATCGTCGGCATGCTGCTGATCGGCGTGCTGGGCATGGGCAGCAGCGCGCTGGTCAAGCACCTTGGCGCGCTGGCCACGCCCTGGATACGGAGGCGTGCGTGATGAGCAGTTATCAACAGGTGCCCGGGCGTATCGAAGCGCAGGGTTTGTCGATTCGCCTGGGCCATGGGCGTGACACCTTCGAAGCGGTGCAGGCGCTGGACTTTGCCATCGCCCCGGGCGAGTTCGTGTGCATCCTCGGACCGTCCGGCTGCGGCAAGTCCACGTTGCTCGGCGCACTGGCCGGGCACCTGACGCCGGCCGGCGGCCAGTTGTTGGTGGACGGGCAAGCGGTCGACGGCCCTTCGCCGCAACGCGGCATGGTGTTCCAGCATCACACGCTGCTGCCTTGGCTCCGCGTGCTAGACAACGTGGCCTTCGGCTTGAAGATGCAGGGGCTGGGCAAGGCCGAGCGTCGACATCAGGCCGCCGAGATGCTGCAACTGGTCGGCCTGGGTGATTTCGCCCAACGCTGGCCCAGTCAGTTGTCCGGCGGCATGCAGCAACGCGCCGAGATCGCTCGGGTACTGATCAACCGCCCGCGCCTGCTGCTGATGGACGAACCGTTCGGCGCCCTCGATGCGCAGACCCGTGCGCGCATGCAGGAACTGCTGCTGGATATCTGGGCGCGCATCCGCACCACGGTGGTGTTCGTTACCCATGACATCGATGAGGCGCTGTTCCTGGCCGACCGCCTCCTGGTGATGAGCCCCCGGCCTGGGCGTTTTATCGAAGATCTGCGGCTGGACTTCGCCCGCCCGCGGCGAGCGAGCCTGCTGACCAGCCCTGCATTCACCCACCTCAAACGCCATTGCCTGGCGTTGCTGCGCCATGAAGAAGGACGCGAACTGCCGCGCCTGACACCCTTGGGCCTGCCCGACACCGACCATCCTCCGCTGCGGATTGCGCTATGACTGAACGAATCACGGACAACCCCGACATCATCGAACTGCTGCCACGCCTGAACGCCCTTGATGCCGGCGTGCGACGCATCGCCCTGATCGAACTGGCCGACCTGGAAGACCCGGACGGCCTGCCTTGGCTCACCGATGCGCTGTTGGTCGACGCCAATGCTGATGTGCGCGCCGAAGCCGCGCGCTTGCTCGAAGCCTGGGAGGCGCCGGAAGTGGTGCAGGGCCTGTGCGCCGCATTGGCCGACCCCGCCGAGCCGGTGCGCCTGGCGGCCGCCCAGAGCCTCAGTGAGCTCAAGACCCAGGAGGCGGGGCAACTGATCCTGCCCTGGGCCAGCCATGCCGATGCCTTCGTGCGGGCCAGCGCCTTGCGCGCCCTGCGCGAGCTGCGCCTGGAGGACGCCGCTGTGCCTGCGTTGCAGGCGTTGACGGATGTGGATGCCGGTGTGCGCCGCGAAGCGGTGGGCATCCTCGGCTGGCTCAAGCATGCGCCGGCCTTGCCCGCGCTGGCGCAACTGGCGGCCAACGAGCCGGATACCGACGTGCGCCGCGCCGCCATTGGTGCGTTGGGCCTGGCCCGGGATGCCGGTGTGCTGCCGGCGCTTATCGGCGCCCTGGCCGACGAGGCCTGGCAGGTGCGTGAAGAGGCGGCGACCACCCTGGGCAAGGTCGGCCAGGCTGCAGCGGGCCAGGCCTTGATCGCGGCGCTGGGCGACAGCTATTGGCAGGTCCGCTTGCGCGCGGCGCGGGCCTTGGGCCGGCTGCGCCATGCTGCCGCGTTGGATGGGCTGGCGCAATTGCTGGGCCATGGCATCGCCAACCTGCGCAAGGAAGCCGCACTGGCGCTGGGCGAGCTGGGTGAAGCCCGGGCATTGCCGGCGTTGCAGGCGGCCGAGGCCGACAGCGACCCGGAAGTGCGCAAGGCCGTGCGCATTGCCTTGGCGCAATTGCAAGGGGCGGTGTGATGGGCGCGCCCAGCGCCTTGCGCAACCACCGCGAACGCGGTGAGCTGCTGGTGCAGTGGGGTGAGGCTGAGCAGTTGATCAGCCACGCCCGGCTGCGCGGTGCCTGCCCATGTTCACAGTGCCGGGCAGCACGGTTGAAGGGTGCGATTTCGCTGGTGGGCGAGGATGTGCGGGTGGCGCGGATCGAGGTCCAGGGGTATGGGGTGCAGCTGGTGTTCAGCGATGGGCATGAGCGGGGGATTTATCCCTGGGACTACCTGCGCAGTCTCGGTTGACCGCACCGGCCTCA